>CAYFKM010000008.1:0-25418 GCA_964344025.1 uncultured Candidatus Nanopelagicus sp.
CATCAAGAAGCATTTGATATTTTAGTTACAAATAGAGAGATATTAGATTCACTTGTTGAACTCCTATTAGAAAAAGAAACTTTGAACAAAGAAGAAATTGAAGTGGTATTTAAAAAGGTTAAGAAAGTAAAACGTAGGGCTGCTTGGACTGGATCACAGAGCAGGGTTCCATCTAATCAACCGCCAGTTCCACTTCGTCCAGCTAAAGTAAAAACTGTTGACGAGGATAAGCCAGTTAAGAAAACAGCTGCAAAAAAGAGTGAAAAGGATGTAAATGAGTGAGGTCAACTCGGTATCAATGGGGCCAAATGATGGTGGCGCCAAAGGAAAGTTTGACCAAAAGCGTGCTGAACAGGCGGTAACTGAGTTATTAATTGCACTCGGTGAAGATCCAAACAGAGATGGATTAAAAGATACGCCAAAAAGATTTGCAAAAGCCTTAGCTGAAAATTTTGCTGGATTATGGCAAAAACCTGAAGATGTTTTGACTACGACATTTGATATTGGCCATAAGGAGTTAGTAATTGTTCGTGAAATCGAGGTTTTTTCGCATTGTGAACATCATTTAACTCCGTTTCATGGGGTGGCACATATTGGTTATATTCCAGGTGAAAGTGGACGAATAACTGGAATTTCAAAACTTGCCCGTTTGGTTGATTTGTATGCTCGCCGCCCACAGGTTCAAGAGAGATTAACTTCGCAGATCGCAGATGCGCTAGTTGAAATACTACAGCCAGGTGGAGTTATCGTGATTATCGATTGTGAACATCTTTGCATGTCAATGAGGGGTGTTAGAAAATCACAAGCAAGGACTACTACCAGTGCAGTTCGTGGACAACTCTTAAATCCAACGACAAGAGCTGAAGCAATATCACTAATTAATCAAACTAGGTAAAAATGAATCAAACTTTAGTTATGGGTATTCTAAATATCACCCCAGATTCTTTTGCAGATGGCGGAAAATACTTTTCTAAACATGATGCAGTAAACCAAGGCCGAAGGCTACTTGCTGAGGGTGCTGACATCATTGATATTGGTGGTGAATCAACTAGGCCAGGAGCTGAGCGAGTTAGCGAGGATGAAGAGCTAAGTAGAGTAATTCCAGTTGTAGTTGAGTTGGTTGAAGATGGTGCTGTAATTAGTGTTGACACAATGCGATCACAAGTTGCAAAAGAAGCAATTGCAGTGGGTGCTAAATATATAAATGATGTAAGTGGCGGTTTAGCAGATGAAAAAATGGCAAGTGTTATCTCTGCAAATCCAAGTATTCAATATGTAGTCATGCATTGGAGAGGTCACTCCAAACAGATGCAAGAAAATGCAATATATGAGGATGTAGTAAAAGATGTAAAAGAAGAGTTAGATAATAGAGTTTCTGATTTAATTAATCTAGGAGTAAATACTGAGCAAATTATTTTAGATCCAGGTATTGGTTTTGCGAAAGATAGTGTGCATAATTGGCAATTACTTCAAAGTATTGAAAGATTACAGATGCTTGGCTACCCATTATTAATTGGAGCTTCTAGAAAAAGATTTTTAGGAGAATTAATTAATAATCAAAATCCAAGCGATAGAGAGTTTGCAACTATTGCATTAACTACTGAGCTTGCAAGACAAAAAGTTTGGGCAGTTAGAACCCACTCAGTTAAACCTCATAAGGATGCCATTGCGGTAATCGAGAGGTTAAGAAAATGAACGACAAAATATTTATTACTGGTGTGTCGGCGAAAGGTTTCCATGGCGTTTTAGAGCGTGAACGAGGTAGAGGTCAAAAATTTGAAGTAGATGTAGAGATTTCGATGAATTTAAAGAAGTTAAATGATGACTTAAATAAAACAGTAAACTATGCAGAGGTTGTCGAATTAATTATTGGTCATATTACAGGAAAATCAGTCTTATTAATTGAATCTCTTGCCGAAAATATTGGAAAAGAAATTTTGCGAAAGTTTAAAAAGGTTTCAACTGTAGTAGTTAGAGTTCATAAACCTAAAGCCCCAATCGCCTTTAAATTTAAAGACGTTGCTGTGCAAGTAGAGATTAAAAGATGAAGGCAGTTATAGCACTAGGATCAAATTTAGAAAACAGGAAACTAAATCTAGATATTGCAGTTACAAAGCTCGAGGAATTATTAGTGGATCTAGTTGTTTCAAAGTATATGGAGAGTAAAGCTGTGGGAGGCCCGGTCCAACCCGATTATTTAAATGCAATAGCAATTGGTGAATCCAATTTGCAGCCTGAAGAATTATTGGATCAGCTGCTTGAGATAGAGAATCAAATGGGAAGAGTGAGAGAAGTTAAGTGGGGTCCAAGAATTATTGATTTAGATCTAATAGTTTATGGTGAGTATGCGAGTAATACTCAAAAATTAAAACTTCCCCATCCACTGGCAAGTTCAAGAGAATTCGTAATTAAACCATGGTTATCAATTGATCCAGAGGGAGTAATTCCTGGAATTGGTGAAATTAAAAATATTGGCATCTTTAAGTAGAAAGAGTTAAACTTTTTCACTAGCCCGGTACCCGGAAAGGACTGGAGCAATGATTGCAATACATTATTCAGATCAGGATTTGCTGCGCCACAAATATGATGTATTAGTTCCTACCATGGGAGCTTTACATGTTGGGCATGAATCCCTAATAAAAATTGCTAAATTAAATGGTAAAAAAGTTTTAGTCAGTATTTTTGTTAACCCATTACAGTTTGAAAGTAAAGAGGACTTAAGTAATTATCCAAAATCACTAGAGCAGGATATTGTGACCGCTGAAAATGCTGGTGCTGATGGTGTATTCACTCCGAGTCAAAGCGTGGTTTACCCCGGTATTGTTAGTGAAGTTTTGGCGGGAGAAATTGGAGATTTATATGAAGGTAAATCCAGACCAAAACATTTCAATGGAGTACTAACGGTTGTTAAAAGATTATTTGAACTAACTTCTCCGAATTCAGCAATTTTTGGTGAGAAGGATTTTCAACAGCTATTTTTAATTAAAAAGATGGTTAAGGATTTAAATTTACCTATAAATATTGTTTCTGCGCCCACAGTTCGCGAGGTAAATGGGCTTGCCTTATCATCTAGAAATATCTTTTTAGACGAAAATCAAAAAAAATCAGCACAAGTTATTTATCGAGCATTACAAAAACCAACTATTGAGGAAATGAAAAAAGTTCTAGATACTGAACCAAATTTTAAATTAGATTATCTTGAGATTATTGATGAGGATACTTTTCTTAAGGCGGATAAAACTACTCAAAATAAGCGTGCAATTATTGCTGGCTGGATTAACCAGGTCAGATTAATCGATAATATGTCCGTGCGAGCACAATCATGAGGTTGCTAACAGGAAAGCCTGGCTGGAGTACTTCAGCCGATATTGTTGTAATTGGCTCAGGAGTTGCAGGACTAACTACTGCATTAAATCTTAGGTCACATGGCTTATCAGTATTGCTTGTTACAAAGGCAAGAATTGATGAAGGATCAACTAAATGGGCACAAGGTGGAATCGCGGCGGCACTTGGACCAGGAGATACACCAGATCAACATAAGAAAGACACTTTGATTGCAGGTGCCGGCTTATGTGATAGCAAGGCAGTAGATGTTTTAGTTTCGGAAGGTCCAGAGGCAGTAAGAAAATTAATTGCTCAAGGTGCTGTTTTTGATAAATCTGAAACGGGTGAAATTGCATTAACTCGTGAGGGTGGGCATTTGCGAGATCGAATACTTCATGCTGGTGGTGATGCAACTGGAGCTGAAGTATCTAGAGCCTTACTTACCGCAGTAAAAAGTGACCAAGGGATTGAAATAATTGAACACGCACTTGCAATTGATGCTTTGAAAAGTAAATCAGGTCGAGTTTGTGGCGTACTACTTCATGTTATTGGTGCTGGAAGTAGAGATGGTGTGGGAAGTGCGCTGGCACGAGCAGTTGTCGTTGCTACTGGTGGTTTAGGTCAAGTTTATTCACAAACAACAAACCCAGCTGTTTCAACCGGAGATGGTGTGGCTTTAGCAATTAGAGCTGGAGCCAAAGTGGCCGATGTTGAGTTTATACAATTTCATCCAACAGTTTTATGGCGAGATTTAGCAAATCGTGGACAGCAACCATTAATTAGCGAGGCTGTTAGAGGTGAGGGTGCAATTTTATTAAATCACAAAAATGAACAATTTATGGTGGGAAAGCATCCTCAAGCTGATCTTGCACCAAGAGATGTGGTTGCTAAAGAAATATTTAATCAAATGCAACAAAGTGGTCAACCCTTTGTCTGGTTAGATGCAACTAGAGTAAAAGATTTTCAGAGCAGATTTCCAACTATTTATGCCTCATGTAAAGCTAATGGAATAGATCCGCTTAAGGAAAAGATTCCGGTAGCTCCGGCATCACATTACGCATCTGGTGGAGTCAAGGTTGATTTGAATGGACAATCATCTGTTGCCGGACTTTATATCTGTGGTGAATCAGCTTGTACTGGTGCACATGGCGCAAATCGACTTGCATCTAACTCACTTTTAGAGGGATTAGTTTTCGGAGCACGAATCGCCGCAGCTTTAGCTAAGCAATTACCTGCACAAGAGGATCCAGTTTATGAAAGTAATACAACTTTACTTGATCCAAAAATAGTTTTACCACTTCAAATTGCAATGAGTGAAGGAGCAGGTGTAATGAGATCTGAATCTTCACTACGAAAAACATTGCAAACATTAAATGAACTTTCTAAATTGACAAGCACCGAGCCAAGGATTGAATCTTGGGAAGCTTCTAATTTGCATTTACTGGCTACTGCTATTGTTCAATCTTCATTAATTAGAAAAGAATCCCGCGGCTCGCATTGGCGCAGTGATTACCCGCAAAGTTCTAATTCCTGGCTAGGTAGAATTACTGCTGAAATGGATGATTTAGGTAATTGGAAATCTGATTTGGAGCCAATTCAATGAACCAATTAAGAGAAAAATTAACAGCTCTTGGCCTATCACCAAATCATATTTTTCAGCAGGTGAAAGAGGCAATAGGCGAGGATCTCCTCGGTGGTGAAGATATTACTTCCATTGCCACAATTTCCGAATCACAGATTTCGACTGCAGATTTCATTTGTAGAGGCGAAGGTGTAGTAAGTGGATTGCATGTTGCAGCTGCAGTTCTGGAGTACTGTGGAATTAATCAATATGAAATTCTTGTAGATGAGGGCGCAAATGTATCGGCTGGTAAAGTTTTAATTAAAGTTCAGGCAAACACCCGAAAGTTATTACTAGCAGAAAGAACTGCCATTAATTTTCTATCGCATTTAAGTGGCATCTCAACTACTACTAATAAATGGGTAAAAGAGATTTCAGGTACAAAATGTAAGGTAAGAGACACAAGAAAAACAACGCCGGGTCTTAGGCAGTTAGAAAAGTTTGCAGTCAGAATGGGTGGTGGAGTAAATCATCGCCATTCATTATCAGAGTCGGTTTTGATTAAAGATAACCACATTGTTGCAGCTGGCGGTATTACAAGTGCATTTACTTTGATTAAGCAAAAATTTCCTGATAAAAAAGTTGAGATTGAAGTAGATACTCTTGAGCAGTTATCTGAATCAATTTCACTTAAACCAGATTTAATTATGTTGGATAATATGAGTATTGATCAGTGTACAAAAGCAGTTGCTACTGCTCGTGGAGCGGTTAAATTAGAAGCCTCTGGTGGTTTAACGTTAGAGAATGCAAAAGCGTATGCAAATACAGGTGTTGATTTTTTAGCAGTCGGAGCACTTACACATTCTGCTCAAATTCTTGATGTCGGACTTGATTTTAGAAAGGAAAAATAATGCTTCTTACTATCGATGTCGGAAATACAAATACGGTTTTAGGAGTATTTAATGGTGAGGTTTTAGAACACTCCTGGCGAGTTAAAACAGATCCAAGAGATACCGCTGATGAATTATGGTTGCAATACAGCGCTTTAGTTGATGGTTTTAAAATTAGCGGTATTGCTATCTGCTCGACGGTACCGGCGGTATTAAGAGAGATTCGTAAATTAGTTAACGATCACTTTTCAGATATTAAAAGTGTGATAATCGAACCGGGAGTAAAAACTGGTGTGCCATTACTTGTAGATAATCCAAGAGAAATAGGCGCAGATCGAATCGTAAATACCCTAGCTGCCTCTACCTTGTATGGGAAAAGTGGGCCAGCAATTGTGGTCGACTTTGGTACATCAACTAACTTAGATGTAGTTTCGCCAAAAGGTGAGTTTTTAGGTGGTGCACTTGCACCTGGCATAGAAATTTCTGTTGAAGCGTTGGCTGCTAGAGCTGCACAGCTGCGAAAAGTTGAGTTAATAAAACCTAAATCAGTGATTGGGAAAAATACAGTAGAGGCATTGCAATCAGGAACAATATATGGATTTGCAGGACAGGTAGATGGTTTAGTGAATCGAATAATTGATGAGTTGGAAGATTTATATCCTGACTCTGGTGAGGTTTGTGTGATAGCTACCGGGGGGCTCGCGCCACTAGTACTGGGCATAAGTGAAACCATTGAGTTTCATGAACCAGATCTAACGTTAATCGGATTGCGCTTAGTACATGAGCGTAATTAATTCATAACCTCACCTAGCAGCGATAGGATTTAACTCATTATGGCTGATGAGGATGATCTACCTGAGCAACTTCGAATTAGAAGAGAAAAACGTGCTGCGATTTTAAATCGTGGAGCTCAGCCATATCCAGTTTCTGTCCCCAGAACTACATCACTTTTGGAGATTAGAAATAAACATAAAGATTTACCCATAGATGTTTCAACCGGAATTATTGAGTCAGTAACTGGCAGAGTAATCTTTAAAAGAGATACTGGGAAGTTATGTTTTGCTAATTTACGCGAAGGAGATGGTACTGAATTACAAGCAATGTTTTCACTGGATAAAATTGGTGAGGAACAGCTTGAAATTTGGAAATCTGAAATTGACTTAGGCGACATTGTCTCTGTTACCGGGGAAATAATCACCTCAAAGCGAGGTGAGTTATCTATATTGGCAAACTCCTTTTTGCTAGCGGCGAAATCTTTAAGGCCACTACCAGTTGAACACAAGCCACTTTCAGAAGAAAGTCGAGTTCGAATGCGCTATGTAGATTTAATTGTTCGCCCTGAGGCTCGTAGCAATGCTCGATTGCGCCCAGCTGTTATGGCTTCACTTCGAAACACTTTCAGCAAGAAAGATTTTTTAGAGGTCGAAACACCAATGCTTCAGGTAATGCATGGTGGAGCGGCTGCAAGACCATTTAAGACTTTTAGTAATGCCTATGAGATGGATTTATTTTTAAGAATTGCGCCTGAACTTTATCTAAAAAGGTGTGTAGTAGGTGGACTAGAAAAAGTTTATGAAATAAATAGGAATTTTCGTAATGAAGGTGCTGACTCCTCGCATTCACCTGAATTTGCCATGATAGAAACTTATGAGGCATTTGGTGATTGGAATACCATGGCAGAATTAACTAAAACCCTAATTCAGGATGCTGCAAAGGCAGTTTTTGGTTCATATGTTGTAAAACATTTTGACGGTAAAGAGGTTGATCTAGGTGGAAAGTGGAATGAAATTTCACTTTATGATGCAATCTCCGATGGTGTTGGAGAAAAAGTAACTGCGTTAACTACATATGAAGAGCTTAAGAAAATTGCCACTAAACTTGGAATTAAAATCGATCCTAAGTGGATTACTGGAAAGCTTGCTGAAGAAATCTTTGAACATGTAGCTAAAGATAAATTAACTAAACCCACATTTGTTAAAGGTTTTCCAATTGATACCTCGCCTTTAGTTCGTGCTCATCGCGAGATTGTAGGAGTAGCTGAAAAATGGGATTTATATGTTGAAGGCTTTGAGTTAGCAACTGGTTACTCAGAGTTGGTAGATCCGGTGATTCAACGCGAGCGATTAGTTGAACAATCTAAACTTGGTGCAAGTGGTGATCTAGAGGCAATGGGATTAGATGAGGATTTCTTAAAAGCTATGGAGTATGGAATGCCACCAATGGGTGGAATGGGTATGGGCGTTGATAGATTATTAATGGCATTGACTGGGCTTGGTATTAGAGAGACTATTTTGTTTCCATTAGTTAAGCCAACATCAGGAGATGAATAGTGGCAGTTGTAATTCGACCGGCAAAAACTTCAGATATAAAGAAAATTAGGGAAATAGTCTCTCACTATATTGAAGAGCGAAGATTACTTGCTAAGGAGACTGTCACACTTTATGAAACAGTTCAAGAGTTTTCAGTTGCTGAAGTAGATGGTGAAGTGGTTGGTTGTGGTGCACTTCATGTACTTTGGGAAGATTTAGCAGAGGTTAGAACAGTAGCTGTTAAAAAAGATTTTCATGGAAAAGGAATAGGACATTTAATTTTAGAGAATATAATTAATCGAGCAAAGGTAGTAGGTGTGAAACGTATCTTTTGCTTAACATTTGAAACTAATTTTTTTGGCTCCCATGGATTTAATGAAATACAGGGAACACCAGTAGAGCCAGATGTTTATACGCAACTATTGCGCTCCTATGACGATGGAATTGCTGAATTTTTAGAGCTTGAAAGTGTTAAACCCAACACACTTGGAAATACCAGAATGCTTAAAATTCTCTAAATTTTGGGCATAAACCCCCTGGTTGTATGGTTATATAGCCATAAGTAGCCCAATACTCGTAGGTGAGTTATTCACAGCCAAATCCATGTGCGTAAGGTCCCACCTAGCCATTAGGCTATTTCATAGAAAGAAAGGTGTTATCAATGTTTGAGCGGTTTACCGATCGTGCTCGACGCGTTGTGGTTTTGGCGCAAGAGGAAGCACGCATGCTCAATCACAACTACATTGGCACCGAACATATTCTTTTAGGTTTGATTCATGAAGGTGAAGGCGTAGCTGCTAAAGGTCTGGAATCACTAGGTATTTCATTAGAAGCAGTTCGCTCCCAGGTAGAAGAGATTATTGGTCAAGGACAACAAGCTCCATCTGGTCATATTCCATTTACACCTAGAGCTAAGAAAGTTTTGGAGTTATCACTTCGTGAGGCTTTGCAATTAGGACACAATTACATTGGTACCGAACATATTCTTTTAGGTTTAATTAGAGAAGGTGAAGGCGTTGCAGCTCAGGTTCTTGTAAAACTTGGAGCAGATTTATCTAGAGTACGCCAACAAGTTATTCAATTATTATCTGGTTATCAAGGAAAAGAAGCTGTTGCAGCTGGCGGACCAGCAGAAGGTCAACCATCCACATCTTTAGTGCTAGATCAATTTGGTAGAAATTTAACTCAAGCTGCACGCGAAGGAAAACTTGATCCAGTAATTGGTCGCGAAAAAGAAATTGAACGAGTAATGCAAATATTGTCTCGGAGAACAAAAAACAACCCAGTTTTAATTGGTGAACCAGGTGTCGGAAAAACTGCAGTTGTTGAAGGTTTAGCGCAAGCAATTGTTAAAGGTGATATCCCAGAAACACTTAAGGATAAGCAGCTTTACTCGCTAGATCTTGGTGCATTAGTTGCTGGCTCCCGCTACCGTGGGGATTTTGAAGAGCGATTAAAGAAAGTTTTAAAAGAGATTAGAACTCGTGGTGACATTATTTTGTTTATTGATGAAATTCATACCTTAGTAGGTGCAGGTGCTGCCGAAGGTGCTATTGATGCGGCATCTATTTTGAAACCGATGCTTGCTCGGGGTGAGTTACAGACTATTGGTGCCACAACTCTTGATGAGTACCGTAAACATCTAGAAAAAGATGCAGCTCTTGAGCGCCGTTTTCAACCAATTCAGGTTGCAGAGCCAACAGTTGCGCATACAATTGAAATTCTTAAAGGATTACGCGATCGTTATGAGAGTCATCACAAAGTTTCAATTTCAGATGGTGCCTTAGTTTCAGCTGCAACTTTGGCTGATCGTTATGTCTCAGATCGCCACCTACCAGACAAAGCTATTGATTTAATTGATGAGGCGGGATCACGTCTTCGGATTAGAAGAATGACAGTTCCTCCTGAGATTCGTGAATTTGATGAAAAAATTGCTGCTGCACGAAAAGAAAAAGAGTCAGCAATTGATGGCCAAGATTTTGAAAAAGCAGCTTCACTTCGTGATAAAGAAAAGAGTTTGATTACTGAAAAAGCTGAGCGCGAGAAGAATTGGAAGGCCGGCGATCTTGATGTAGTTGCTGAAGTAGATGAAGAATTAATTGCCGAAGTACTTTCAACTGCAACTGGAATTCCAGTATTTAAGCTAACTGAGGCTGAAACTGCTCGTTTACTTCGTATGGAAGAGGAGTTACACCGTCGCGTAATTGGACAAGATCAAGCGATCAAGGCATTGTCTCAAGCTATTCGTAGAACTCGTGCTGGACTTAAAGATCCAAAGCGTCCAGGTGGATCATTTATTTTTGCTGGACCTTCTGGAGTTGGTAAAACTGAATTATCTAGAACACTTGCGCAATTCTTATTTGGAGATGCTGACGCATTAATCCAACTTGATATGTCTGAGTACTCTGAAAAACATACTGCCTCTAGATTGTTCGGTGCCCCTCCTGGCTATGTTGGTTATGATGATGGCGGTCAATTAACAGAAAAAGTTCGCCGTCGCCCATTCTCTGTGGTGTTATTTGATGAGATTGAAAAAGCTCACCCAGATATATTTAATTCATTGCTTCAGGTATTAGAGGATGGACGCTTAACTGATTCTCAAGGTCGAGTAGTTGACTTCAAAAATACAATCATCATCATGACTACAAACCTAGGTACTCGTGATATCTCTAAATCGCTTTCTCTTGGTTTTGCAAATGTGGCTGATGCTCAAGGAAGTTATGAGCGTATGAAAGCTAAGGTTGGAGATGAATTAAAAAATCACTTCCGTCCTGAGTTCCTAAACCGAATAGATGACATTGTGGTATTCCATCAGTTAACTGAAACCGAGATTGTTAAAATTGTTGATCTAATGGTGGCTCAACTTGATGAGCGTCTACGTGGCAAAGATATGGGAATTGAGTTAACTCCGGCGGCAAAGTCGTTAATGGCCAAGCGTGGTTATGATCCAGTGCTGGGTGCTCGACCACTTCGCAGAGCAATTCAGCGTGAATTAGAGGATGTTTTATCTGAAAAAATGCTTTTTGGTGATTTAAAGGCTGGTGAAATAATTCTTGTTGATGTTTCAGATGATACTGATGCAGCAACTTTCACCTTTAAAGGTACCGCTAAATCTGCAATGCCAGATACACCTGGTGATTTAGCAGAAGCAACTAATTAATTTTTACCTTACTTATTGCTTGTTCAACTCTAGTTGCTTCTAAAATTTCAATTCCAGTAATCTTTAAATCACTACCAATTGGAACAATGGCTCGCTTAAATCCAAGGCGGACTGCCTCTTGTACTCGTTGAGTAATTCCAGTTACCTTTCTAATTTCACCAGCTAAGCCCACCTCACCTATCGCAACTAAATCTGCCGGTAATGCTAATCCTTTGGCGGCAGATGCAACTGAAAGTGCAACTGCAAGATCTGCGGACGGTTCACTAATTTTCATTCCGCCTACAGTTGCTACATAAACATCTCGGCCAGAAATCTTTATACCTGCTCTTAACTCTAAAACTGCAAGTGTCATCGCAGTTCTTGAATTATCAAGTCCACTAGTTACTCTTCTTGCATTTCCCCAATCTCTACCATCGGGATTTGCAACGCTTACCAAAGATTGAATCTCAGCAAGTAATGCCCGCCTTCCCTCGAGAGTCACAGTTACACAGGTTCCAGGAACTGGATCGGTGTGGCGGGATGTAAATAATCCAGTTGGGTCAGCAAGTCCAACAATTCCAGAATCATTTAAATCAAAACAGCCAACCTCATCTGATGCTCCAAATCGATTCTTAATGGCTCTAATTAATCTAAGCCTGGAATGTCTTTCGCCTTCAAAATTTAAAACAACATCTACTAGATGCTCTAAGAGTCTTGGTCCTGCGATAGATCCATCCTTTGTTACATGTCCGACTAAAACTAAAGTAATTGATCGTTCTTTTGCAATTCTAATTAACGCAGCTGCAATCTCTCTTACTTGAGTAACACCCCCTGGTGCGCCATCAACAGTTGAACTGGAAATAGTTTGAATTGAATCAATAACAAGTAAATTAGGTTTAACAGAATCTACATGGGCAATAACTGCACCTAAATCTGATTCTGCAGCTAGCCATAAATTTTTATCTATTGCCTTAAGCCGTTCTGCCCGAAGTCGGACCTGAGATGCAGATTCTTCACCACTTACATAGAGGCAGATAGATCCATTCTTAGCAGTTTCCGCTGCAACAGTTAATAATAAAGTTGATTTACCTACACCTGGTTCACCCGCTAATAAAATTGCAGCACCAGGAACTAATCCACCACCTAAAACTCGATCTAACTCCCCAACACCGCTAGATCTTGCTTTGGCACTGGCAAGATCAACCTCTCCAATTGGTCTGGCAGCTGTAGTTACATTTCCCGCAACCAATGAAAGTTTTTTTGGAGCTGAAATTTCTTCTACCGTGCCCCAAGCTTGGCACTCGCCACATCTTCCAACCCACTTAGTTGCACTCCACCCGCACTCCACACATCGAAATGGATCTTTTGCTGGTGCTTTAGCCATGGCGATAATCTAATGGCTGGCACTGACTATCTTTGTTCTTGCACAGCCCTTGTCGCCGGATGAATCACAAATAAAGGTAATTCCCTTCGCTTTTGTGCTTTTTTTGTTGCCGCAATGGCAGCCATACGGCTATCACATAATTTTTCTAATTCTAAATAACCTGCCTTACCCATCATCTTTACTAATTCGGTTTTACTAGATTGGTATAAAGGTGTTTTACCAATATGAGCTTCTGAGTTGCTTGTGCAGTACCAATCTAGATCAGCACCACCTTCACCCCAGGCAGATCTTCCATACTCTCCAATCACAACAACAGTCACCTCTTTGTCACCAACATCTCTAAACTCCCAAGATCTATGTAGCGGAAGTTGCCAACATATATCTGGTTTAGTCTCTGAAGTATGAACTCCAGTCTTTGTTGCTAGATGATGTAGAGCGCAGCCAAATTTTCCAATGTAACCAGGGGCTTCATAACCAACTCGGTTTAGAAAAATACATCCACCATCTATATTTTTAGTTTTACGATCTTTATCTAATCCAACTTCACTTATGTTTAAGCTATTTTTAGATTTATTGCGTGCTTGATCATAAAACTGCCACTCAGATTTCGATAGTTTTTTGGCGCTATTTAAAATTCT
Organism: uncultured Candidatus Nanopelagicus sp.; assembly: GCA_964344025.1. Lineage (GTDB taxonomy): Bacteria > Actinomycetota > Actinomycetes > Nanopelagicales > Nanopelagicaceae > Nanopelagicus. The sequence goes on from CAYFKM010000008.1 coordinate 13,246, forward strand.
TTTTTCATCCTCTTTCCCTGTGTAGTAAGCCCCATCTGAGCAACATCCGCCATCTGGCTTCTCTTCATAAATACCACAACACCCATCTCCATAAATGCATTGCCAGTAAGAGGTTAGCCAAGTCAGATCACATTTAAAAATCTCTTCGGAATTATCTGGGTTAATAAATTCAACCCAATCCCGAGCAAAATTCGGCGCAAACTCATTCTTACTTAATTTTGAATTAGGCACTTTATGAGATTTCATAGAGTTAAAGTTTAAGGCTTAAGCAAGGTTTAAGACTAATTGGGTAGGCTTTGAGTATGAATCAGGTGATGGCTGGTAAAAAAATTGGCTTTATTGGTGCCGGTGTCATGGGTGCTGCTCTAATTAAAAGTCTATTAGATTCTTCAATTAAATCTGACAATATATATATAAGTGAAAAAAATATAGAGCGAGCCAAAGTAGTAGTAGATAAATATCAAGTTAAAAATAGTAGCACTACTGATATCGCGAAAAGCTGTGATGTAATTTTTTTAGCTGTTAAGCCACAAGATCTTGAGAGTACTTTGAAAGATCTAAGTAGTAATTTAAACCAAGATTCATTAATCATTTCAATTGCAGCTGGAAAAACTACAAACTTTATTGAAGGTAAATTGAAATCAAAAAATAGCGTAATCAGAGTAATGCCAAATACGCCTGCACAAATCGGTCGGGGGGTATCAGTAATTTCCTCTGGGTCAAATTCAAATAAAGATGATATAAATTTAACAAAAGCTTTATTAGAAAATACAGGTCTAGTAGTTGAAGTAGATGAAGCTCAACAAGATGCAGTAACTGCATTAAGTGGCTCTGGACCTGCTTACTTTTTTGCTTTCGTTGAGTCAATGGTCAATTCGGGTGTGAGCCTTGGGCTCTCTACCGATACTGCAACAAAACTCGCTATTGGAACAATTTCTGGCTCTGCAGCCATGCTTGCCGAAAGCGGTTTAGATGCGAGTACATTACGCAAAAATGTAACTAGTCCGAATGGGACAACAGCAGCAGCTCTTGAGGTATTCAACGCTAATAAGTTAGATGAAATTATCCATATGGCAATGGCTGCTGCAAAAAAGAGGTCACAGGAGTTAGCTTGAAAAAAGTTTTTGTTATTTTTTTAATAACTCTAACCTCAATACCCAGCATTTCCAATGCAGCATCAGTAAAAACTCTTAAAACTATTATCGAATTACCTTATGTAAATAATGATCAAGTAAGTGACATTGCACTTAGTGGTAAAAATATTTTTCTAGTTGGAACTACTGAGTCCTCTAACTCAACCTGGCTATCTGGGTCATTGAGTGGTCTAAGTGATGGTTTTTTAATTAGTTATACTGCTACTGGATTACAAAATTGGTCAGTTAGATTAGGCAATGAAGGAAATGAAATTGCTACCTCAATTGCAGTAGATATCGATGGAAGTATCTGGGTACTGGGAGCAAGTAATACAGTGGTTCAACCCTCACCCATAAGTAATCCTGCTGGGTTATTAAATCCAGACAATGTTCCAATAACTCCTCCATCAGTCTCAAATTCACCAATCAATAAAGTAAAACTTTGGCAGGTAAGCGGAAGTGGAGTATTGATTAACTCATTTGAGTATTTGACAACTGAAGTTATTCTTCCAAAAAAGATTTTAAATTCAGGAGGTAATTTACAGATCTTAGGAAATGCCTACTCAGGGCTGAGCAGTAAAGGTTTCTTCTTTTCAGTAAGTAAAACTGGAGTTTTTTCCAATATGGTAATTATTGGAAATAAATCTACACAAATTAACTCAGCAATAACTAATAATGATCAAAGTTTAACGATCATTGGTAGTAGTGGTGAAAAATTATTAAAATCAAAACCAATCGGGAAGATAGACGCCATAACCGCCAAAATTTCAAATTCTGGAGTAATTCAACAAGTCGCAAGAGCAACTTTGAAGGGCTCTAGTAGAGCTTGGAGTTCAATTGATCCAGGCTTACTTCAAGGTGGGAAAGTTAATTATTCAACTAAGTCAGAGGCAGCAATCACTAAATTTTCTGCATTAAATAAACCGGTTTGGAATGTTAGGTATTCAAGTAAGTCAGCCGCCCTTGTGGCCATCGGGAAAAACTCATGGGCAACATTTGTCTCTACTGGCGCAATAAAAGGTGTATCAAATTGGAAACCAAAAACTCCAACTCCAGTAATTTTGGAGTTTGGGAAAAAAGCAGAGGTAATTAGTGCATACAAAATTGACTCACCAGCTGTAGTAATTGATTCAAACGCAGATATTGGAACAGTTTTAGTTTGCGACTCGGGCAAAAGTTTTGGTTTGGTAGTGATTACCTAGTAAACTTTGAAGATCAGTTATAACTTTAAGGAGTGAAATGGGCTCAGTAATCAAAAAGCGTCGCAAGCGCATGGCAAAAAAGAAACATAAAAAACTGTTGAAGAAAACTAGAATTCAACGTCGAAACGCGAAGTAAATTTTACTTAAGATTTAAATAGGCTTAATTTTCCAGATACTCCGGCAACGGCGTATCTGGACTTATTTAGAATTATTAAGTCAGCTTTTCCATCTTTTTGAATAGATTCCTTTGTGACCAGAGATACCGATTTATTACTTTTATTAAGTACACATAATCTAAGTTCGCAGCTAAACAAAATAAGTTTTTCATCAATCGCTAGCGGTGAATTAGGTGTGCCAAAAGATTCAGTTGTAAAAGATTCTATTGATTCAGATTTACCGCTTTGATACTTAAGTTGATCTGGATTTGGGAATAGAGCGCCACCTGCAGCAAACCAACCCGTATCTATCCCATTTCCAGAATTAAATATTGCAACATCATAGCCGGTTGCATAAATTCGATCAGAAGGTGTCGCTAAGGTTTTAAATTGCCAGTCGAGATTGGAAGTTGTACTTCTAGTGGCGTAGCGGATTTCACCTCGGGTTACATTCTTGTCAGCATCAAAACCTTTTACAGAGTCATAAATTAGAATTACTTTTTTGCCAACTGTAATTGATTTCAAATGAAAACCGACATCGCCAGTGGTTTTATTTTCAGTATCTTTCTCACCATCAACTATCTCGTAAATCCATTCGCCATCTTGTTTAACAGCTCCTAAAAGAATTCCTTGAGATTCATCTCGGTAGAAGACTTGAACACCCTCACTTGTTACCGCGCATGCATTTGAGATAGAAACATCAGAAGCACCTTTAACTCTATCTACTTCTTTATAATCTTGCGCTCTTGGTCCATTACCATCAACCGTTTCATATTTCCATTTTTTCCCATCATAAAGTGCATACTTCAAATCCTTATTTGTAACATCGGTATAGAAAATATGGAGATAATTAGTTTTACCAACTTTTGAAGTGCACATTGAGAGATAACCGGCGACATTGTTCAAAGTTTTGCCTGACTTATCACTGTTCCCATCAATAATCTGAGTAATCCATTTATTGTTTATTAACGTAGCTAATTTTAAGTCTCCATCTTTGCTATCTGTATAAGCGATCACTGGTCTACCGTTGAATGTATTTGATGCCAAGTATTTTGCATCAGCATTTTTATCAATTTCCGTACTTCTCCAAGTATTTTGTGGAGTTATTTGATTTGATTTAATTGCAACTGAAGAGCCCGCACTATTTATTGCGGCAACTGAAAAAGTATATTTGCTACCATTCTTAAGACCCTTAATTGTCACCGGACTTTGAGTTGCAGTAATTGTTTCACCTGTAACTAAATTTTCAATTAGATAGTTATCAACTTGTGAAGCCCTAAAACTAGGTGGTGGATCAAATTTAATGATTACGCTCTTATCACTAACAAATGCTTTAACATTTTGTGGTGAATCAGGTACACCGATGACCTTTCCGGTAGGTGGTGTTTGCCTTAGATCATCAAACATAGCTAGAAGTAGTGCACCAGGAGAGTGAAAAACTTCTCCGGCATCTAAGTTGGGTGTCATAGCTGAATTTTCACCAGTATTCGAAAAAGTTTTCTCATCTAAGTGACTAACTGATGATCCACGCTCATAAGTTGCAGGTGTAAATAACAGTGGCTTAATTCCATTATTAGCTTTAACCCCATTAATACCAGACCAATACAAAGTGCTGGTCATTGCTTTACCTGCTTCTAGCGACGGTGATGGTAAATCAATAAGCCTTCTACCATCTGGCAGTTGCGCATAAGCATCAAAAGGTGTTGGCTGAAGAATTCTTCCTTCACCAGTTGCATTGTCGTAGTAACTGCCTGACATAAAACCCAAGCCATGTGCCATCTCATGCAAAATTACTGAAACCAGGTCATAGCTTCGTGGAGGACATTTTCCATCTATCCCAAAGTACCAATTAGCACTCGATGACACTTCAATAACTAATTCCGGATCGTTAACATCTAGGTCACGCCCTGCAAGAGCATTTGCTAAAGCTGATGAGTAATAAAGAGTTTTGTCTGGAGCTCCCGTAAAATTTGCAAAAACATTTTTTGCACTTGCTGACGCTAGAACAGAGTCATTTATTGGTCTGCTCCAAGAGATATTGACATTAATTGGCACACTTGATTGAAAATATTGAGCCCAGATATCTATTGCTGCTTGGATTGCCTCTTTAGCAATTATTGGGACGTTATTATAGATCGGAACAAATGTACTTTTCTTCTCAATATATGCTGAAAAAAATCTTTGCGTATTTTGCGTAGATGAATTAATCCCACTTGCATAAATTGAGTGCCAATTAGCTGGAGCAATTTTGATTTCTAGAGCGTTAGCTGGCTGAATTGGAAATATAAAAGAGAGCGCAATTATCAGCGAAAGAAAATAAGATTTTGTGCGCACTGGCGTAGATTAACAGTATTATTTGCCCCTTAGTGATACTTTTTTACCGATCTAAGTTCAATAAACCTGGGAGTTAAATGAAAAAAGTTAAGATTTACTCCAGAACTGGCTGTCATTTATGTGAAATTGCAATTGATCGAATTACCTCAGTAAAAAAGGAACTTAATTTCAATTTGGAGATAGAGCTTATTGATGATTCAATCAAATTACAGCAGGAGTATGGTGAGCAAGTGCCAGTCATAATGATAGATGGGAAGGTACATGATTATTGGCGAGTTGATCTAGATAGATTTACTAAAGCAATTAAATCCTAATTTTTATTTAGTACTTCATCTGCATCAATGATTCTATATGCGTATCCCTGCTCAGCTAAAAATCTCTGGCGATTTTGGGCAAAATCTTGATCTACAGTGTCGCGAGCAACTAACGAATAAAAACGAGCACCTCGGCCATCAGCTTTTGGTCTAAGAATTCTGCCTAATCTCTGCGCCTCTTCCTGCCTTGATCCAAAGGTTCCAGATACTTGGATGGCAATGGTTGCCTCAGGTAAGTCAATCGAAAAATTTGCAACTTTGGATACCACTAAACATTTAATTTCACCACTTCTAAAAGAAGCAAATAGTCGTTCTCGCTGTTTAATCGGAGTATCACCTTTAATTACAGGAACACCTAACTCATCTGAAAGTTGGTCTAATTGATCTAAATACTGACCAATAACTAAGACTTGATCATTTGCATGTTGTTTAGCAAGTGCAATTGCAACATCTTTTTTAGTTTGTGAGGTAGAACAAAATCTATATCTATCTTCTTGTTCAGCCGTAGCATAATTTAAACGTTCAGCATCAGTTAAAGTTATTCTTACTTCAACGCAATCTGCTGGAGCAATATAACCTTGAGCTTCAATTTCTTTCCACGGTACATCAAATCTTTTCGGCCCTATTAATGAAAAAACTTCTCCCTCCATGCCATCTTCTCGTACTAAGGTCGCGGTTAAACCTAATCTACGCCGGGATTGAATATCTGCAGTAAATCTGAATATTGGGGCTGGCAGTAGGTGAACCTCGTCATAAATAATTAAGCCCCAATCAATCGCATCAAATAAATCTAAGTGTGCGTAGACACCTTTTTTACGAGTGGTCATCACTTGATAAGTAGCAATCGTTACTGGCCTAATCTCTTTTTTAGCCCCACTATATTCGCCAATATCATCTGCATTTAGATCAGTGCGCTTAAGTAATTCCTCACGCCATTGCCTAGCAGCAACAGTATTTGTAACTAAAATTAACGTTGTTGCTTTTGCATGTGCCATGGCAGCCGCTCCAACAATAGTTTTACCGGCACCGCAGGGCAGTACAACTACTCCAGATCCACCATGCCAAAATCCTTCAGCCGCTAACTCTTGGTATTTTCTAATCTTCCATCCATCTTGGTTTAGTGCAATCTCATGGTGCTCACCATCAACATATCCGGCAAAATCTTCAGCTGGCCAACCAAGTTTTAATAAAGCTTGTTTTAAAAAACCACGCTGTCCTGGATGCACAACTATGGTTTCATCATCTAGTTGTAGGCCAAGCATCGGAGCAACTTTCTTTCCTCTTGTTACTTCTTTAAGTACAGCAGCATCATTGGAAACCAGAATTAAGCCATGCACAGGATGAGCTTCAAGCCGTAAGCGACCATAACGCGACATCGTTTCAGCAATATCAACTAAAAGTGAATGCGGAACTGCATATCTTGAATATTTAAGTAGAACATCAATTACTTGTTCGGCGTCATGCCCAGATGCCCTGGCATTCCATAAACCTAGGGGAGTTAATCTATAGGTATGAATATGTTCAGGAGATTTTTCTAACTCAGCAAAAGCTGCGATTGCGCGACGACATTCATCAGACAAAACATGATCGATATCAAGTAATAAAGTTTTATCACTCTGAACGATTAGTGGGCCGTCACTCATTAAAGCAACTCATTAATAAAGGCTGAGATTAATTTAATTCTTGGCTCCACTAATGATATTTTGATTGATTCATTTGGCGCATGAGCTCCAACACCAACCGCTCCTAAACCGTCTAATACCTTCACGCCAGTCGATGCTGCAATATTTCCATCACTAGCACCACCAACATGTGCACTTCCTATTGGAGCTAAACCTAGACCTTTTGCTACTTTTTCAAGTTTTTCATATAACTCTTTACAACTTGATTCTTCAAGTGGTGGGCGACTAATTCCACCACTCACTTCAACATTAGCAATGTCACTTTTTAACTCTCTAATAGATTTATCTATTCTATTTAATTCTTCTAGGGTAAAGGATCTAACATCAATATCTAACTTTGCCAAAGCTGGAACTGTGTTTGTAGTTGTTCCTGATTGCATAACAGTTGGTACAACAGTGGTACCAAATTTAGAGTTTTCAAAAGCAGATATTTGCATTACAAGCTTTGCCAATTCGGTAGTGGCATTAATTCCCTTTTCAGGTTCAAGGCCAGCATGAGATGCTTTTCCAGTTACTGTAATCTGATACATGGCAGTACCTTTACGACCTGTCTTAACTTTGCCATCTAGCGAGGCTTCAAATACTAAAACTGCATCTGAAGACTTTGCCAACCTGATAATCAAATCTTTTGAGGTAGTACTTCCAGTCTCTTCATCAGTTGTAGCAATTAAAGCTACTTTGTCACTAATATTTTTTAAATTTGCAAGTGAGTAAAGAGCTTGAATAAACCCGGCTTTCATATCAAATACCCCTGGCCCAGTTGCAGTATCACCATTGATTTGCCAGATTGGATTAAAGGAACCCTTTGGCCAAACAGTATCTAAATGACAAAGCAAAGTAATTTTTGGCTTTTTTGATCCCCACCAAAATATTGGCCTTCCATTTTCAATTATTTTTTCAGCCGGTGTTGATAAAACCTCATTTGCAATTTCAACAGCAAGATCTATAACTAAATGGCATGCTGAAAGGTCTTCAGTCGGCGATTCACACTCAACTAACCTTTGGATCGCTGAAATTGCACTCATAGGTCTAAGTCTGCCTTATTTTGGGAAATAGTGAAGGCTGGCGCTACTCCATTGATCCTAGGTATACGAAACTGTGTAATCTCACCTGAGGCCTCATCCTTGGCAGTTAATGTTCCAAGTGATATTGAGATAGGTTCAATAATTCGATTTACAACTCCACCATTATTGTCTGCATAACTAATTGCAATTGTTTGCTGGTTATTAATGTATTGATTAATCAAGGCTAGAGTTTCATTAGAAGATGTACCAGGGACTATTGGCTCTACTTTGCGACTGCGCTCACCAGCTCTAATTGTCTTTACTGCAGAGGCAATAACACTCTCTTTTGGGGCAGAAAATTCAGCGATAATTCTAGGTGGCTTAGGTCTGGATTTAGCTCGTCTTAAATTTGGTTGTGAAAGTAAGACACCACTTGCATTTTCAGCAGCAGGCAAGTATCCATATTCGCGCAACTCTGTTATTACTTCTGGTAACTCAAAATCTGTAGCTAATACCTGCGGAGCAATTCTTCTAAGCCTTAAGTGTTCACACTTTTTATCATGCAAAATTTGTTGTATTAATCCTTCATCTTCGCATCTAATATATGTGTGAGCAGAGCCAACTCTTAATTTTCCATGTCTTTTGGCAACATCTGTAATTAAATACTCTAATGGTTGTGGCATTGGGGTTTTTGAAGTTTTTGTTAAAAAAGTTTTAATCTGATCTCCAGTTTTTCCATGATCTAATCCACGTCTAATTGAGGATTCACTGAAGCGATACACAGTAGCGCCACCTCGACTTTCAATATCAGCGATAGTCCCCATTTCAGATGAAATCTCTGCTGTTAATGGTCCTGGCGCTACGGCAGAGTTATCTGCTTGAATTAAAATATGGTCAACAGGTTTTGGAAGAGCAGAATCAATACCTAATTGTTCTTTTGACAATAATAAATTTTGCCCAAATGTGGATAGTGCCCCTTGACCTGTTATGCCTAGCCATTCGGCCTCTCGTAAACTCCACTCAACAAAATCGCCATTAAATCTTTGCGGATTCCACCATTTAACTATTTCTTTTATCGAAGGTATCTCAGGTGAAACCTCTAAATTCTCTAATAAAATCTTTAGTGTTGTTCGCTTTATCAGCGAAGCTCCTGCCCGATCTAACTCTGGTCCAAGGGGTGCAATATTTTTATCAGGCCCTCTTCCAATCAATCCGCTAACTCGTGAAGTATCAAGCCATAACACAACAAGTGAATACCATCTTTCTTCTGAAGGTTTTGATAACCAGATATCAAATGAGCTTGTAGGAAGAATTTGATCGTCTGGGTCAATTACAACTAATCCAGCTAAGTAACAAAGTTCTGCGATAAAACCTACGCAGTTTTCTTCAACACCAAGATGTTCAGCAATTCTTTTTAACTCCCTAACGCCAATTCCACCAGTTCGTAACGCAGTTGGAGGTTCATCTGACAAATTATGTAAGAATTCTTCACACCATCTTAAAATTGTTGAAATATTAGCTATCGCAGCAAGATCTGCTTGCTTTTGATTTACAGATTTACCAGCTAATGTAATTGGTTTTGAACTTAACTCTTTATGGACTTTATCTCCTCGTAACTTAATTGCATACTCTCGTGGTAGTGCAACAGTATTTGTATCAAGCGCCACCAAGATATTGTTATCTAGTAACCAACCTATGGCTGTACCAGGTTTTTTGATGTTTGAAATTTGTCCTCTTGGTGGGCCCCAAGTTAATTTTGAAAGTACCTCTGCAGAACCTTTTGGTACATCTTTTAACTTACTAAAATCAACTTTACTGCCAAGCTCTGGACCTAATCCTACTGGCTCGTCACCAATAAGTAACTTTAAGTTAAATGGCGTTCGAAAGTTATTTCCCTCTTTATAAAGTAATCCCATTTGCCACAAATAATCTAAAGCAAAATTACTTTCTTGACTTGTGATGCTTACAATTTCAGATTTCTTGAATGGTTCTGCTAAAACGCAAGCCGCTTCAACTATTTGATAGTGCCAAAGGTTAAGTGAATCTAATGCTCTAACCAAAGATGGAGTTGAAGTTGCACGCGCGGCAAGTGCTGTGAAATCATTTGGTACCGGTGTGACTAAATCGGGTCGAAATTTAAATAGCGCAGCCAAATCATCATCTGAGCGCGCTCGAAGCTCATCTGCAAAAGTAATAGCTAGCTTTGACATAACTGGCCTACTTTACTCGGGTTTTCTCTACCCTATTTACCTCTAAGCTTTCTTGGCGAGATCAGGGATATAGCCGCTGCAATTCTTCCGGCGGTAGGGCCCACCAATTTTTTCAATTTACGAGCCCGTCTAAAATCATAAACTGGCCAATTATCGCGATAAGCACGTATCTCAAGTAGGGCATCTGGATTTATTACTCTTGGGTTTCCAACTGATTCTAGAAGAGGGATGTCGTGATGTGAATCTGAATAGGCATAGCAATTTTTTAAATTAAATCCGCTTATCAGTGCCAGTTCTTTAATTGCTGAAGCTTTCTCTTTTCCATGAAGTAAATTTCCAATCATTTTCCCCGTATAAATACCATTTTGAATTTCAGCCTTAGTGCCCAATGCGCCGGTAAAGCCGAGACGTTTTGCTATCAGATTAGCCATATCAACTGGCGTTGCAGTTACTAGCCAAACTTCTTCATCTTTTGAAAGGTGTTCTTTGGCAATATCTACAGTTCCTTGCCAAATAGCGGGAGAAACATATTCTTCATATATTTCTTGACCAATTTTCTCAATTTCAACAACATTGTGACCTTTGATAAATTCACAAGCTGCATTTTGAAATCTAACTATTTCTTCTTTATTTTCTTTTCCAGTCAATCGATACCTTAAGTTTGCCAGTACAAATGCTGAGATATCTTTCTTTGTGAAGAATCCCCTTTGATACATTCCTCGTCCCAGAAAAAATAGGGTAGACCCCCTTAATAGGGTGTTATCTACATCAAAAAACGCAACTCGCTTTTCTGTGAGTGTCATATCACTACCATAGCGAACAAGCGATAAATCTTCTGCTTTATGCTTAAGACATGGCACAGAGCATTCATTTCATTAGACATGGAGAGGTTCATAATCCAGAGAAAATTCTCTATGGTCTGCAACCAGGATGGCGATTAAGTGATCGTGGTCTACAAATGGCGAAAATAATTGCCGACTGGTCTACTTCGCTTAATCTAGGAGCCATTCACTCGTCACCATTACAACGAGCGCAAGAAACAGTTGCACCAATTATTTCTAAACATAATTTAAGTTTGACCACTGATTCAAATTTAATCGAAGCAAGAAACATTTTTGAAGGAGAAAAGTTTGAATTAGGAAGTGGAGTTCTTCGCCACCCTAAAGCTTGGCGGCACCTTTGGAATCCATGGCGCCCATCGTGGGGTGAGCCATATGAGGAGTTAATTCGCAGAATGCTCAAGGCATTATTTTTGGCCAGAGATGCAGCAGGAGGTAAGGATGCGATTTGTGTTTCGCATCAACTACCAATTTGGATTTTACGTTCAGCAATAGAAGGTCGCAGGCTTTTGCATGATCCTCGTAAACGAGAATGTACTTTGGCATCTGTGACCTCCTTCGAACTTGATAATGAGGGAATGATTACCTCTGTTTCTTACTCTGAACCAGCAAAACATTTATTACCAAAAAAATCATGAGACTCGTATCGCTTCTTTTAATGATAGTGCTGGTGACTAGTTGTTCAAATCCTGGATCTACAATTCAAAGTGAAAATGCATTTGTTTCCGGAAGTGGCGTTTCACTTTTTTTAGATAAACAAGATCGGAAAGATGCTCCGAAAATCTCTGGGCCCACTTTAACTACTGGTGAAATCACTTTAGATTCCAATCGAGTTTCTGTAATAAATGTGTGGGCTTCATGGTGTGCCCCATGCAGAGCTGAAGCTCCAGTACTACAGGATTTCTCGATTCAGTATCCCGAAGTTCAATTTGCAGGAATTCTAACTAGAGATAATCTCTCTTCTGCTAAGGCATTTTATGAAAATTTTAATATCACTTACCCAACCTTTATTGATGATTCAATTCTATTAGGATTTAGTGGCTCACTTATTCCAAATGCTATTCCAACAACTTTAATAATTGATAAAAATGGCAAGGTAGCGGTTCGCATCAGTGGCGAGGTAACGGTTGCTGGACTAAGAAAAATGTTGGATAAGGTTTTAGCTGATGCGTGAGCTCTTTATAAATCAGATTTTTGATGGCAACCTTTTAATTGCTATGGGTATTGCGGCGCTGGCTGGCATTGTTTCATTCTTTTCACCTTGTGTTATTCCACTAGTACCAGGTTATTTATCTTATGC
>CAYFKM010000008.1:25428-27871 GCA_964344025.1 uncultured Candidatus Nanopelagicus sp.
TTTCTTGGATCCATTCTCTTTGTCTTCGGTTTTACTTTGTTATTTGTTTCTTATGGGTTGGTTTTTGGCCAACTTGGATCAATTATTTCGCAGAATACAAGAGTATTATCAATAATTTTAGGATTAGTCACTATTTTTTTGGGATTAATTTTTATATTCACTGAGAGGTTTTATAGAAGTTACAAACCAAATATTAAGAGTAAAACTGGATTGATTTTTGCACCATTAATCGGATTTGCTTTTGGGATTGGCTGGACCCCTTGTATTGGCCCCACATTAGGCGCAGTTCAGGTTTTAGCTTTTGAAAGTGCAACTGCACAGCGTGGAGCAATCCTTTCGGCTGCCTACTGTGCCGGCTTAGGACTGCCATTTATATTGATGGGTTTATTTTTAGATAGAGCAGAACCGTTTCGCAAATTAGTTGCTCGTAATGGGGGTCTGGTGACAAAGATTGGCGGAGGATTTTTGATTTTAATTGGAATACTGCAGGTAAGTAATCTCTGGGATCAACTCATGAATTCCCTAAGAGATTTAATTTCCGGATTTATACCTGTAATTTGATGAGTACCGTATTAGATAGCAGGTCATTCCTAAGGTGGTGCTGGCGCCAACTTACCAGCATGCGAACTGCCTTGATTTTGTTACTACTCCTAGGAATTGCCGCCATTCCTGGCTCACTATTTCCGCAACGGACGCAAAATCCACTTCAAGTTAAACAATATTTTATTGATAATCCAACATTAGCACCTTGGTTAGATCGTTTAAGTTTTTTTGAGGTATATAGCTCGCCATGGTTTAGCGCTATTTATCTTTTACTTTTTATTTCATTAATTGGCTGCGTACTTCCGCGCAGTATCGAACATCTTAAGGCTATAGGGGCTCAGCCTCCACTTACTCCAAAGTATTTAGATCGATTAGAAAATTTTACAGAGATTAAAAAGATTAATTTAGATGATGCTGAGAGATATTTAAAGAAAAAAGGATTTAGAGTAAGGCGCGAAGAACACTCTATATCAGCTGAAAAAGGTTATGCACGAGAGAGTGGAAACCTGCTATTTCACCTATCACTTGTTTTAATTCTTATAGGGGTAGGGCTTGGTTCACTACTTGGAAGCAAGGGAGATGCAATACTAAATGTTGGCGATAGATTTATTAATACGCCAACATCATATGATTTATTGAGTTTTGGTAAGTATCAAAAAGAGGACTCACTTACTCCATTTTCAATTACGGTAAAAGATTTCAAAGCCCAATATGACTCAGTTACTAATTCTCCTATTGACTACACACTTACAGTTTCCACTGCAAACCCTGCTGGCTCAAAAGAGCAGTTAAAGATAATTAAAGTCAACCAGCCACTTTCATATGGCAACACTAAAATTTATTTACAAGCAAATGGGTATTCACCGATCGTAATTGTGAAAAATAAACAAGGTAAAGTTGTATTTGAAGGGCCTACTCCATTTTTGCCTCAAGATATTAATTTATCTTCAATTGGAGCTATAAAAGTTCCAGATATGCAGCCACAAATTGGATTTGTAAGTTCATTCTTGCCAACTGCTGACCGAGATCCAATTCGCGGTGGTTTTTCTTCATACCCGGAGGTTCTGGATCCGAGATTATTATTTTCTATTTGGAAAGGTGATTTAGGTTTAGATTCTGGAGTTCCACAATCTGTATATCGAATTAACACCACTAATATGGAAAGAATTGGGCTAAAAGCCTTAGCTCTAAATGAAACTTATGATTTTGGTGAGGGGAGTATCACATTTACAGGATGGAATTCTTGGGTTAACTTACAAATAGTTAGTGATCCGGGAAAGAGTTATGCTCTGATTGGTGCGATACTTGCGATCTTAGGATTATTGACTTCTCTTTTTACTAGGCAGCGAAGAATTTGGGTTAAGCAAGGTAAGAAAACTCAAGTAGCGGGTCTTTCAAAAAATGAAATACCTGGACTTAAAGAAGAGATTGAAGATTTAATAAAGGAGGTTAGCAGTGAGCGATAGGTCAGCTGCGCTACTCTCCAACAACTTTATTTATTCAGCAATGGTGGTTTATGCACTTGCATTTCTTGCCCACTCAATCGAAGTAGCTTGGTCAGTAAAGACTCCCGCATTATCAGTTAAGAAAACAAAGTTAGATTTTTCCAGAACTGAACGAGTTGGCCGACTTGGATCAGCATTTATACTACTTGCAACAATTCTTTTACTAGCCGGAGTGATATTCAGAGGGCTATCTGCAAATCGTGTGCCATGGGGAAATATGTATGAGTTTTCAATCACTGGTGCGTTAACTTTTTCTATTGCCTATTTGTTTGCACTTTTAAAATATAAAATGCGTTGGCTAGCATTACCGGCATCAATTTCAATCTTAATAACTCTAGGGACTGCAGTTACCCTGCTATATAGACCTAGTGCACCACTTGTTCCAGCTTTAAAAT
>CAYFKM010000009.1:0-9080 GCA_964344025.1 uncultured Candidatus Nanopelagicus sp.
CTTTAGTTTTTACCATAGTAGAAGTTTATTAAATAAGTTTCTATAACCCAACAAAAATTGATAGATATTGATAATTACAACCCAACTTTAAGTAGTTTCACAGATTTTTAAGGTTTTACTACTACTTCAACTCTCTGGAACTCTTTAAGGTCAGAGTAGCCACAAGTGGCCAACGATCTTCTAAGTGCGCCAAATAAATTCATTGAACCATCGGAAGTATTTGAAGGGCCAGTTAGTACCTCTTGCAAAGAGCCTACGGTTCCAACTTTTACCCGATTTCCTCTAGGAAGTTGTGAGTGGTGTGCTTCTAATCCCCAGTGCCATCCTTTTCCTGGTGCCTCAGCTGCCTTAGCAAGTGGCGATCCCATCATGATTGCATCTGCACCAGATGCAATTGCCTTAGCAATCTCACCACTTGATCCAACCGATCCATCGGCAATTACATGCACATATCTTCCGCCGGATTCATCTAAATAATCCCGTCGCGCTGATGCCACCTCTGCAACTGCTGATGCCATTGGTACTGAAATGCCTAAAACTGTTTTGGTGGTATGAGCAGATCCTCCACCAAATCCAACTAGGACCCCTGCTGCGCCAGATCTCATTAAATGTAATGCACCTTGCGCGGTTGCGCAGCCACCAACTATTACCGGAACATCCAGCTCATAAATAAACTTTTTAAGATTTAAAGCTGTTGAGTTTGCCGAAACATGCTCAGCTGAAACTGTTGTTCCCCGAATTACAAAAATATCTACCCCAGCATCTATAACTGCTTTATGAAACTCAACTGTTCTTTGAGGTGAGAGTGCGCCAGCAACTGTTATACCAGCAGATCGAATTTGTGAAATTCTTTCTTTAATAAGTGATGGTTGAATTGGAGCTGAATATATTTCCTGCATCTTTATGATCGCTTTATCCTCAGGTAGCTTAGACATATCAGCTAGCTGCTTTTCGGCATTCTCATATCTAGTCCAAATACCCTCAAGATTTAGAACTCCTAAACCACCTGCTTTCCCAATTAAAATTGCAGTCTCTGGCGAAACAACAGAATCCATTGGTGCTGCTAAGAATGGTAGGTCAAATTTATACGCATCTATCTGCCAAGTAATTGAAACCTCTTCTGGGTCACGAGTTCTGCGAGAGGGAACAATTGCAATATCATCAAATGAATAAGCAAATCTTGCTCGCTTACCAGGACCTATCTCGATATCAGACATATCACCAATCGTATCTACTAATTTGGTTAATAACTAAGCTAAAAGATCCCAAGCTTTTACCCCGCCGGCAACACCAGCCGAGTTTGGAATAATTTTAACTTTATAATCAAAACTTCTCAGTGCAGACCTACTAATTCTCTGTGCATTTCCGCCACCGATATATAACTTATCCCAAAGAATCATTGGATAAAGCTCTTCTATAAGTGCTTTAACTCGACGGGACCAGAGTTGATTTCCCATGCGCCTTCGAGATATCTCACCTATCCAGGCATCAATAGTCTTTCCATACCTAATAGTGGCGTGAGACAACTCTAAGTGTGGTGCAATTTTGCCATCACTAAACATTGCAGATCCCAAGCCGGTTCCGAATGTAAGAACTGTCTCTAGCCCAACTCCAGTTACAACTGCAGATGCATGTACCTCAGCATCATTTAAAACTAAAATCGGCATCTTAAGTTTCTTTGTAAGTGTGCTTTGTAGATCAAATCCATGCCAAGCTTTTTTTAAGTGTGGATCAAGTGCAGTTCTTGGCCCACGTTTGTTCACATAATGCGGAATAAATACTATTTTTCCATTTCGAATCATGCCAGGTAATCCGACAGTAACTCGATTTATTCGGCTGTCAGCTAAAACAAAGTCTTTAATTATCTCAGTCAGTAAATTAGGGGATAGTGGATAGGGTGTTTTTAGGTATGGAAAGTCAATTAAAACTTTCCCATTCTTATCAAAAACTGAAGCCTTGATTCCAGTTCCACCGCAATCAACGGTCAGTGTTATATTTTCCACTGATTAATGCTAGTCGATTATTAGCTCAATGAAAACAAGGCTTCAATTTTAATGATTAGTGTGAATGTCCACCTGGTCCATGTGAGTGACCATGACCTGCCGCCTCATCTTTTTTCTCTTCTGGAGTTTCAAAGACTAATGCTTCAGTTGTAATGAACATTGCTGCAATTGAAGCAGCATTTGCCAAAGCTGATCTAGTTACTTTAACTGGATCAATTACTCCTTCTTTTACTAGGTCAGTGTATGTTTCAGAGTGTGCATTAAAACCTTCATTAGGTTTCATTGCTCTTACCTTTGAAACAACAACATATCCCTCTTGCCCAGCATTTTCTGCAATCCAACGAAGTGGCTCATCGCAGGCTTTACGAACCAGGCGAACACCAACTGCCCGATCTCCTTCAAAACCCAAATCGTTATCTAGTGCAGTTGCCGCATGTACTAAAGCTGCGCCGCCACCAACAACAATTCCCTCTTCAACAGCTGCACGAGTAGCAGAGATTGCATCCTCTAACCGATGCTTTTTCTCTTTTAACTCAACTTCAGTGTGTGCACCTACTTTAATTACACAAACACCACCTGCAAGCTTTGCTACTCGCTCCTGTAGTTTTTCGCGATCCCAGTCTGAGTCCGTATTTTCAATCTCACGGCGAATTTCAGTAACACGTGCAGCGACATCATTCTTTTTGCCAGCACCATCAACAATTGTTGTGTTGTCTTTTGAAATTACCACGCGGCGAGCTTTACCAAGCATTGAAATATCAATCTGCTCCAGCTTTAATCCAACCTCGGCAGAAATAACCTGACCGCCAGTTAATATTGCAATATCTTGCAACATAGCCTTTCGGCGATCACCAAAACCAGGTGCTTTAACAGCAGCTGATGCAAAAGTCCCACGCATACGATTTACGACCAGAGTAGAAAGAGCTTCACCCTCTACATCTTCGGCAATTATCAAAAGAGGTTTACTTGCCTGAGCAACTTTTTCAAGGACTGGTAAAACCTCACTCAGAGCTGAAATTTTTTGCCCAGAGATAAGAATAAAGGCGTCCTCTAAAATTGTTTCCATTCGATCTGCATCGGTAACAAAGTAAGGGGAAATATATCCTTTATCAAATTGCATACCCTCTGTGAATTCAAGCTCAAGTCCCGTAGTGGATGACTCTTCAACAGTAATAACACCATCTTTTCCAACTTTATCCATTGCCTCAGCGATCAAATCACCGATTGCTTTGTCTTGAGCTGAGATTGTTGCAACATCTGCGATTTGTGATTTTCCACTGACGGCAGTTGAATTTTTTCTAAGGGAATCAGTAATTGCAGAAACTGCTTGCTCAATTCCATACTTTAACTCCATTGGTTGAGCACCAGCAGCCAGGTTACGAAGGCCCTCTTTAACCATAGCTTGCGCTAATACTGTAGCGGTAGTAGTTCCATCACCAGCAACATCATTAGTTTTTTCTGCAACCTGCTTAACAAGTTGAGCGCCCATATTTTCGGCTGGTTCAGTTAACTCAATTTCCTTTGCAATTGTTACACCGTCATTTGTAATTAATGGTGCACCATAACTTTTTGCAATTACTACGTTTCGACCCTTAGGTCCTAGTGTTACCTTTACAGTGTCAGCAAGAATGTTTACCCCACGCTCCATAGCGCGACGAGCTGATTCATCAAATTGAAGTGATTTACTCATATTTACTTCTTTGCAATGATTGCTAGCACATCGCGAGAAGACAGTACTAAGTACTCCTCATTGTTGTACTTAACCTCTGTGCCACCATACTTTGAGTAAAGAACTACATCACCCTCTTTAATATCAAGTGGAATGCGATTGCCATTTTCAAAGCGGCCAGGTCCAACTGCCATCACAGTTCCCTCTTGTGGTTTTTCTTTTGCAGTATCTGGAATTACTAGGCCAGAGGCAGTCTTTTGCTCTGCCTCATTTGCCTTTACGACAATTCGATCCTCTAGTGGCTTAATTGAAATTGCCATGCTCATACTCCTTTTTAGTTACTTGACTTCGAAATTTTTTGCTCTTGGTGCCTCAGGGCTTACTTAGCACACGGAGGCTTAGAGTGCTAATGCTAACTTTAAAGGGGTTGGCGCTAAGGAGCAACTTGGGAAGTACTTATGCCCACACGATCTGGTCAACCCCAGCCGAAGAGTCAGCGGAGATACCGATGGCCGATGGCTTAACCCCCTCGGAGATAGCTAGAGAGCCAAGAGCTGCCACCATCGCCCCATTATCGGTGCAAAGTGCGGCTGGTGGAATCCGTAATCTGACCTTTGCGGCTTCGCATCGTTGCTTAGCTAGCTCTCTTAGTCGGCTATTAGCAGCTACTCCCCCCGCTATTACTAAATCTTCAATACCTGAATCTTTACAAGCCAATAAAGATTTACGAATTAGGACATCTACGATCGCCTCTTGAAAGGATGCCGCCACATCTGCTCGATTGAAATTTGGAGTTTGTGCTAAGTATCTTGAGACTGCTGTCTTTAATCCAGAAAATGAAAAATTATATTTATGTATATCTGACTCAATTTCTTGAGTTAGGGCTCTTGGAAAGTTAATTGCATCTTTACTGCCTAACTTGGCTTGGTTATCAATTAATGGACCCCCAGGAAATCCCAATCCCATTATTCGAGCAACTTTATCAAATGCTTCACCAGCTGCATCATCAATAGTTGTACCTCGTACAACTACATCTTTTACAAGATTATTAATTTGCAAAATTGATGAGTGACCACCACTTACTAGTAAACCAATACTAGGTTGAATCTTAATATTAGAACTTAATGCATCAACTGCAATGTGTGCATTTAAATGATTGACACCATAAATAGGCTTATTTAAGGCTAAAGCTAAAGCCGAAGCACTACTGACTCCAACCAACAATGCTCCAATAAGTCCAGGACCAGCTGTTACCGAAATAGCATCAATATCTGAAAGCTTTACCTTGGCCTCAGATAAAGCTTGCTTAATCACATGTTGCATTGATTCTAAGTGAGCTCTACTAGCAACTTCAGGAACTACCCCGCCAAATCTGACATGCTCTGCCACACTAGATGAGATTACATTTGCAAGCAGTGTTCTATCTTTAACAATTCCAACAGCAGTCTCATCACAAGAAGTTTCAATACCAAGCACTAGTGGACTCATGTAAGTTCCTTACGCATTACAACTGCAGTAACCCCGGGTGCGTAGTAATTTTCACGCTGAGAGATCTCGATAAATCCCATTTGCTCATAAAGTGGTCTGGCTTGATCATTACCTAATCGCATTTCAAGTAATACCGCATTTACTTTTCTACTTCGCGCTAAATCGATCATTCGTTTTAATAGCTCTCGACCGATTCCCTTGCGACGATGCGAATTTGTAACTGTTAATGTGTGGATATCAGCAGTATCTATATTAAAAACTATGCCAGCGTAGCCAATTACCTCACCAGCTAACTCCGCTACCAAGTATTGAGCGCTCTTGGGTACCTTTGAAAACTCCTCTTTAAACTGGTTTAAACTCCAAGCACTTTTTTGAAAAACCTGCTTTTCAATTGCACTTGCAGTAATTAAGTCCAAAGCGGTCATTGCTCGAATTTTTATATCCTTGGGTACTGGATAGGCATCAGGTTTTCTAAGGTAAATTGGTGCTAAGAGCGAATCTTGCGTAGCGCTTAACTCAACTAACTGCACTGGATCTGGGTAGTACTCACCCTCATTAAATATTGGAATATTAAGCCTTAATATTTCATTAGCGTTGCTAACTCTAGGATCTCCATCTCTTTTAGAGTTTATATACCTGGCCCAAAATCTTTCTCTTCTTCTTGCGTCAGTTGAAACTATAAAATCTAATTCATTAATTTTCGCTGCCATTGCATCTAATGAGCAGACTCCCAACCATTTGATGCCACGAGCTAGTGCAAAACTCTGACCAAAGGCTATTCCAGATCGCAATCCAGTAAACGGACCAGGTCCCATTCCAATTACAACTAAATTAATTTCTGACTCTACCTCTAAAGCCTTTGCCACCAACTTTGGCAATACTTCGCCATGTGCGATTGGATCATCATGAAATTGATTGAATAAAACCTTATTATTTTTTACTAGGGCCACTGATGTTCTTGAGGTCGAGGTGTCAATAGCTAAGACTGTGCTCATACCTTAAATCCAGCCCATCTATCTCCGGAGCCTTCAATCTCAACTACTCTTTGATTCTCTCGTTCACCTAATTCTATTTTAATTTCCAAATACTCATCTGTGAGTGTGGTTACAAAATCTGCACCCCATTCAATAACAAAAACACTAGTTGGAAGGTAACCTTCTAAATCTAAATCAGAAAAACTATTACCTCCTAGATCTAGCAATCGATAAGCATCTATGTGAACCAGATTTGGAGAGCCCCTATGAATTCTGCTTATAACAAAAGTAGGTGAGGTAATATCTTTAATATCAAATTTCGATGCGATACCCTGAGTTAAAACAGTTTTACCTGAACCTAATTCGCCAGTTAAAACCACAACATCACCGGCCTTTAATTGTTCGCCAATTTTTTTACCCAATTGCTGCATCTGCACAATTGAGTCAATAACAAGTTTCATAATTGAGAGTAGTTTATAGATATAAAAAGGGGCCTCAGATTCTGAGGCCCCTATTTTACTTATCTAGTTATTGACGATACTTAAGTAGTGGAGCCGTATAGTTTGGATCCACAAATAAGTTCTTATCCTTTTTAATTGCAGATGCCACAGCTTTAGCTGAAGGCACCTTTCCAGATTTAGCAGAATCTGTCAGTAATTTCGCAATCGTTAAATACTGATTGGTTGTGAAATTACAGTGACCAGTTCCACTCGGATTGACTGCAGGGGTTACAGGTCTACCAGCAGAATCAAACTGAGTGTACTCATCAGATGGCCTATTCCAGATATTAACTAGAAGACCCTTCTGAGTAGTTCCACTTGCAACAGCAGCGTTGTACTGATTAATTAGATGTTGCGTTGCTCCTGGAGGAGTGATGTGATCTGCAGTAGCAGTTAATGTAATAGTTGGCACAGTAATAGTTCCCTGAACCTCACCGATTGCCTTCATAGTAGCCACTGCATTTGCATCTGCTTTAATGCGAGGTGCTGCAGGATTTAATGCACTTAAATAACCTAGCATTCCTGCAGTTGCAGTTTTACCTGAAAGTGCGGCGGCATAAACATCGCTGTCGTCACCTAAGCGGGCTGCATAATTGGTGGTTGAGTTATCAAATACAATTCCACCTGCTCGGACCTCCATGTCATAGTTTGCAATAACTGCCAAGATTGCAGCTTGCGCACCATTCTCTAGAACCGCTAGCGCTGGGCTAATTGCAAGTCCAAATGTGGTCTCAAGTGGACCCTTTGGACCGCTTGATGCATCGTAAGTCTTTGATTGCGTCGAAACCCCTGAGATTAATCCAAGAAGTAAAACTGCACTTCGTACTGGAATTCCTTTAAGGGTTGCTGGCGCTGTTGAGGTTGCAGGCCATGCTGGGGCGGTTGGATTTGCAGCAATTGCAGCTTGCAAAGATCCAAGCACACCTAGGACTTTACCTAGATCGCCAAGCATCTCCTTATAACCAGCTTCACCGGCAGAGTAACCAACTGCCTTTATTGAAGGATCAAATAATGTCTTCAATCCCCATAAGAAATCTCCAGCCATTGTTATTTCTGCTAAGGCTGAATCTGCCATACAAAGTGGGGCTACAGCTTCAACTAGCCCAGGATTTTGCTCAACCATTAATTGAGTTGAAAGTGCGCCTAGTGAGTTACCCCAAGCAGCGACTCGATCAATCTTTGGAAACTTTGAATAAGCAGTATCAATAAGAATTACATTTGCTAGTGATTGTTCAGCAGCATTCCAACCTTGAACCTGAACACCTGAGCCAGCAAGTGCAAAGCCTTGTTTTAGCAAAGCTGCAGCGACCTCTGCTGATGGTGCAATTGCAGGTGAGTAATCAATAACTTCACCCTTTGGTGCAATTACAGGTAGTGGTGGCAGGTTTACGTTGTAGCGAATGCCATGTGAGTAAACAATTAGAGTTCCATTGAACTTCTTTGGCATTGCAATTTCATACTTTGCGCCGAATTGATCGACACCAGTACATAGTTGGGTATTGCGTGCACTGTATTTAGTTGCAGCAGCAACCTCACTACAAGTTGGACCATCAGCTCTGGCTACGGTTGGAATAGCTACTGCTAATCCAGCAATAAGTGCTGAAGTTGATAGAGCTACCAAGCTCTTTCTAAGGTTTATATTTTTCATGAGTTTGTTGGTACCCCATTCTTAGGAACTGGCTTACGCTCGTATGAGGAAGCAGTTGGTGCTGAGTTTGATGTTGAATCAGTTGTATAAATTGAAAGCTTTCCACCAAATGGCTTTAGCTCACCCTTTTCATTTAACTGACCAAACCAATATCCGTTATATCCAACTCGGCTAGTGCCTGAGTAGTTAAGTGGTACAAGTCCTGCGCTTGCAAAATCTGCACCCTTACTTTCAATTGCGCTTATTAAGCCAGCACGAGTTAGATTCTTTCCAGCCGCACGTAGCGCCTGAACAGTTAACATCGCTGAATTCATTCCTTGAAGTACTACGTTGTCGAATGAGACACCCTTGTTGTACTTGGAATTTATCTTCATATATTCACTTACATAAGGATCGGTTGCATCTTTAGCATCTGGGAAGAATGATGCTGCGAGCGCTCCGTTAATTGTTGAAGGCTTAACACCTAGTGCAAGTAATGTATTTGCATCGCCACCGACTGAGCCAGCGATCCAGTTAAATTTAGTTGTTAGAGATAACTTCTCAGCTGCCTTAAGAATTGTGGCAGTTGAGTCAGTTGTTCCAAACAGCACAAGTACTGGTTTGCCAGGGACTGCACTTAATTTGGTAAGTGCACCCTCGGCCAGTGCTGGAGTTAATGCACCTTGTGGATACAAAGTAGGTGCAGCAGTAAATTTATGTCCTGCTAATGCAAATCCATTTACACCATCAACACCGAACTCATCATCTTGAGCGATCAAGAATGATGCCTGTGGAGCAAGTGTTGGTGTGTCCTTAATG
>CAYFKM010000009.1:9090-22003 GCA_964344025.1 uncultured Candidatus Nanopelagicus sp.
TGCAACATAAGCCTTGCTATGAGTTGCAGTTCCTAGTGCGCCAACTAGAGCAAAAACTTTGTCATTCAATACTAAATTTGTAGTTTGAGTTGCTGCAAGAGTAGGTAAGTACTTATCATCTCTTGAAACTAACTTGATTTTACGACCATAAACTCCGCCATTAGCGTTAATGTGATCGAAGTAAGCCTTCATAGCTCCTGGTAATTTTCCGTAAACTAAACCGGCAGAGCCAGTTAGTGGGCCGGAGTAACCCAGCTTAATTTCCTTTGCGCTAACACCTGGGGTAGCAGCTTGAGCAGGAAGCGTGCTAAAAACCAACGCTCCCACAGTTGCTACCGCCGAAACGATTGAGAGTCGTTTCATGCGAGTATTTCTGATCATTTATTTCCTTCCCTATCTGATTATCTTGCTTTGACTTTAATGCTTTTTCTTGTGGTGATGTAGTAACTGCCCCGGTCCATTTGGTGTGAAGAGCACCGCTAAGATCAATAGTGCGCTCACCATAAAACCGGGCAAGGTTGTAGTGAACCCTTCAGAACCTCCTATGCGCGATACTACCGATTCGGCGATTTCAGGTATAGCCACCAAAACCAACCCCCCTAGCATCACACCTTTTAGGTTATACACGCCAGTAACAACCGCCCCAGTCAGTAAGGCAAAGGAGAGGCTCAGCGGGAAGGCGCTAGGTGAGACCCCACTTATCAGCATTACCAATAGCCCACCAGCCAAACCTGCAATACCGGAGCTAATTGAAAAGGCGATTGCCTTTTGCCGACCAACATTTATCCCTGAAAGTTGAGCAGCCACTGAGTTATCCCTGAGAGCTCTAAAAACTCTTCCATATCTAGATGTTAATAAGTTTGAAAGCATCCAAATAGAGATTAAAGCTGCAAGAGCGCTAATCCAAAAAAACCATTTGTACTGGGAAAAACTTTCACCAAATCTTGAAGGTGGTGTTCCAATATCAAAAACAATTCCTTGTTCACCACCCAAAATCGGAAATTGATTTGCAACTGTTGGTAATGAAACAGCCAACGCTAGTGTAGTACCAGCTAAGTATGGGCCACTTAATCTGGCAACGGTAATTCCTAAAAGCAAACCAAAAATACCAGCAATTAATGCTGCCACAACCAGTGCAAGAGCTGGGTGAAGTTTTAAATTATTAATTGAAAGTGCGCCGGCATAGGCACCAACTGCCATTAATGCACTGTGACCAAGAGATAGTTGGCCTGAGTAGCCAGTCAATAAAATTATAGAAGCGATTGCCAGGGCATACATAGCCACAAAAGATCCTTGATACTGGCGTAATTCGCCAATTCGATCAGAAATAATAAGTAATACCCAACCTAACAAAACAAAAGCTAATAAACGCTTGCGGCTAGTAGTAATTTTTAACATTAATCTTTCCTGCCTTTTTTACTAGAGAAAACTCCACCGGGCTTAATTAAAAGAACTAATATTAAAATTACAAATGCAGTTGGAAAAACTAATTTATAACTTATATATGTTGTCGAAAAGTTAATGGCAAAACCAAGAATCATGGCACCAGCAACTGCACCAAATAAACTATCTAAACCGCCAATTACCGCCGCAATAAATCCAAATACAAGTAAAACATCCATAGAATTCGGGTATAGATAAGAACCTGGAATATAAAGCATGCCTGCCAATCCACCGGCAGCTCCTGCTAACGCCCAACCAATTGTGCGAATTGCTTCAACTTTGATTCCAGAAAGTTTTGCAATCTCTGGTGAGTAAGCTGAGGCTCGCAAAGCTAATCCCAAATTAGATTTTTGAAATAAAAGCGTAAGCAAAATCATGCTCAAGGTAACTGAAATTAAGACCATTAAATTAAATGGACTAAAGGCAATTACCGAACCAAATACCTTTAAGCCCTCAGTTGAAACTGGAGCGGCAATTGTTAAATAATTTAAGCCCCAAACAAATCCCACAATTGCCTGAATGATTCCTAGTAATCCTAAAGTTGCAACAACTGGTGCAATCATCACAATCGGACCACTCTTTACTCGCTTGAAAATCGGACGCATAAAAAACCTATCGATCCCAGCACCAATTGCAGCACCACCTAGTACCGCTGCGATAAATCCAATCCAGTATGAGCCAGATCGAGTAGTAACCTCATAACCAATATAAGTACTTAATACTGCTTGACCTGCTTGCGCAAAATTAATGACACGAGTAGAGCGCCAAACTAAAACTAAAGCTGTAGACATGAGGGCATAAATTGCACCGGTTGAGAGTGAGGTTAAGACTGCTGTAAAAAATTCCAACATCTAAAACCCCAAGTAGGCAGCTCTGACTGCCGGATCATTAAGTAAGTTTTTAGCAGAATCACTAGCAACTGCCGTACCTAAATTTAGTACGACTCCTTCATCTGCAATCTTTAAGGCTCCCATAGCATTTTGCTCCACTAAAACTACTGTCAAATTCATATTTGCAACAAAAGTTTTAATAGTTTGAAATATCTGTTCAACGATCAATGGAGCTAATCCTAAAGAAGGTTCATCAAGTAACAATAATTTAGGACGGGCAATCAAAGCTCGACCAATTGCTAACATCTGCCGCTCTCCACCTGATAATGAGCCTGATGTTTGGGATAAACGTTCTCCAAGAATTGGAAATAACTCGATTACCTCTTCGGTAGCTTTTGCCACATCTTTTTTATCTTTTCGCCATAGACCTGTAAGCGCTAAATTTTCCTTGACTGTTAGCTCTGCAATTACTGATTTACCATCAGATACATGCATAATTCCTGACCTAGCTAAATCCTCAGATTTTCGCCCAAGAATTGACTCTCCGTTCCAGGTTGCAGATCCAGCTTTACTTTCTTTTAATCCCGATAAACTCCTAAGCAATGTAGTTTTTCCAGCACCATTTGCGCCAATAATCGCCGTCAATTGCCCAGTAGCTACCTGAAATGAGACATTATTTATAGCCCTAATGGCACCATGATCAATTGTTAAATTAGAGACAACAAGTGTCAATTGTTTACCCCCAGATATGCTGCAATAACTGCTGGATCTCGCCTTACCTCTTCTACTTCCCCAGATGAGATCACTTGACCAAAATTTAAAACATATAAACGATCACAAACTGACATAACTACATCCATATGATGTTCAACCAAAATTACAGAACATTGAGTTGCTAGGTTATGAATTAAGATATTCATCCACTCAATATCCTGGGCCCCAAGCCCACCAGCGGGTTCATCTAGTAATAAGATTTTTGGCTCACTTACCAAAGCCCTAGCTATAGCAACCCGCTTGGTAACTGGATAGGCAAGTGAATCTGCTCGTTGGTTTGCAATTCCTGAGGCATAAACTCGTTCTAACGCACTCAACGCTTTTTGCTTTAACTTAGTTTCATCTCTACCGCTTATTCCTAATGCGGAGGAGATTAATCCACTTCGAGCAGATTTATTTGCTCCAATCATGACATTTTCTAAAACTGTCAATTCAGGAAATAAACCAACTCCTTGAAGAGTTCTTGCGATTCCTAGGTCTACCAGCTCATAAGGTTTTGGCCAAGCATGTTTCTTGCTATGAATCTCTAGCTCACCTGATTCAACATCTGCCAATCCAGATAATGCATTAAATAAAGTTGTCTTTCCTGCGCCATTGGGACCAATTAAACCAACTACTTCATTCTTATTTAAATTTAAATCAACATTAGATAAAGCCTTTAAACCGCCAAAACTGACAGATAATGATTTAATTGACAGTAAATTTGCTTCACTCACGAGTGTAGATTCTAGGCACACGAGGGCCAATTCGGGTAACAATCTCATAATTTATTGTTCCGCAAGCCTTAGCCCACTCATCAATTGTGTATTCACCATCAACTCCAGAGCCAAAAACGATCACTTCATCCCCAGTTTTTGCTAAGGAATCAATTCCAAGATCAACCACAAATTGATCCATTGAAACACGTCCGATCAATGGTGCCCTTTGGCCACAAACAAATACTCCAGCTAAGTTATTGGCATTTCTTGGAATTCCATCCGCGTAACCTAATGTTACAACTCCTAACTTTGTATCATGTTTAACAATTGCTGTTGCCCCGTATCCAACGGTAGATCCAGCTGTAACTTTCTTTACAAGATTTAATTTAGCTTTTAATCTCATGGCAGGTTTTAATCCAATTGACTTTGAATCACCTAAATTTTCAATGTCAGGAGTTAGTCCATAGAGGCCAATTCCCCACCTAACAATACTTTTGTGAGAATCTTTGAAGGTAATGGCTGCAGCTGAATTTGCAAGGTGTAAGAATTCTGGATGAACTCCCATTGCATTTAGTTTTAATACACGATTATTAAACATCGAAAGTTGTTGAGAATTCATATGCTCAGCTGGTTCATCTGCCCTTGCAAAGTGGGACCAAACTCCAACTATGTTAATTTTATTTTCAGTTAATAAATGCCCAATTTGAATGATGAAATCTTCCCACTCCTCACCTAGGCCACCCCTACTCATTCCAGTATCAAGCTCAATATGTAATCGAGGTATTTTTCCAAGCTTTTGGGCAGCTGAAATTATCTCTGTTAATACCTCAAGTGAAGAGATGGATAGATCAATATTTAAATTTATAGCAGATTCAAAATCCTCCCCACATGGAGTTAGCCAAGCAATAATTGGCAGCTTAAATCCATTTTTACGAAGTGTTATCGCCTCTTCTAATAATGCTGTTCCTAACCAATCAACACCAGAATCCACGGCCGCCTGCGCAACTGGAATTAATCCATGACCGTAAGCATCTGCCTTAACTACAGCAAGTACTTTTGAATTTGTTTTATTCCTTACTAATTTTAAATTTTGTTCTATAGCGTTTAAGTTAATTTCAGCAATAGCTCTGCTCATAAGATAAGCCTACTTTGATTTAAGAAGGTTGGCGATTGGAAATTATCGACCTATCGATTGCAATAATTAAAACTAGCAAAGCTGATCCAATAAATAGGCCACCTAATAGATCTGAGAACCAATGTGTATTTCGGTATAAAGACGCCAGGCAGACTCCGGTAGTAATAACGGCTACCGACCAAGTTAATCTAATGCCTTCAAATGGTTGCTTATGTGAATATCTAAATATTAGATAAGCCAACATGCCCCAAGTTAAAATCGCATTTGCAGCATGGCCTGATGGATATGAAAGTCCACTATCAGTAAATACTAAATCAAAACCTGTACTTGGTTTGGTTCTGCCAAATAGTAATTTTGATACACCCACAACTATATTAAGTAGTATCAGTGAAAGTATAGATAAGTTAATTGGACGCCAAGATTTAAACCTACGACCAATTATGGCTGCAGTAACTATCAAGAATATTGCTGTAATACTCCTTAATCCTAAATCATCTACTAGCATTACCAGTGTCGGAGTTTTACCTGGCGTAATCAATAAAAAATCTCTTTCGTAAATCCACTCATCCAATCTTCGAATCCAGGTATTTGCTAAAACTTGCTGCGTCACTAAACCATAAAGAAAAATAAACAAGATAGTCAGTTTAAGCGCAGAGTTTTTCTGCTTTTTTCTCTCTTCAGGCATTTTTATTCGACAGTTACTGACTTAGCCAAATTTCGAGGTTGATCAACATCATTACCTCTAGCAACTGCCATTTCATAAGCGATTACCTGCAATGGGACAACTGATAAAACGGGCTGCATTAATTGATCAACTTTTGGAATTCGAATTAAGTGATCAGCTCCTGGAATATCAATTTCACTTATAACTATTACTACCGCGCCTCTGGCCTTAACCTCTTGAATATTGCTTGCCATTTTTTCAGCTAGTAATGAACCTGAAATTGGCATAATCGCCACAACTGGAGTTCCTTGATCAATTAAAGCTATTGGCCCATGCTTTAACTCTCCACCAGCAAACCCTTCAGCATGCATATATGCAAGTTCCTTTAGTTTGAGTGCTCCCTCTAATGCAGTTGGGTATCCAACATGCCGACCAAGAAATAAAACTGATTGTGCAGACTTAAACTTTCTAGTTGTTTGTCGAAGTGGTTCCACAGTTTCAAGTATCTGCTCTACTTTTGCTGGTAATTCATTTAACTCCGCACTTATTTGCTTTATCTCTTTCTTGGTTAATGTATTCAGCTTTCGACTTATCTCTAAGCCGATTAAATACATTGCTATAAGTTGAGTGGCAAAGGCTTTTGTAGATGCGACCGCTATTTCTGGACCGGCGTGGGTGTAAAGCACTGCGTCAGATTCTCTTGCAATTGTTGAACCGTTTGTATTACAAACTGAAAGAATAGTAGCGCTCTTAGATTTCGCATATCTTAAAGCCATTAAAGTATCCATAGTCTCACCAGATTGTGAGATTGGAATAACTAAAGTATTTTTATCTAAACTAGGTTCGCGATATCGATACTCTGAGGCTAACTCAACATCCACTGGAATATTTGCCCATTTTTCAATTGCATATTTACCAACCAAGCCTGCGTTGTATGCAGTTCCACAAGCAATTATTACAATTTTATTAAACTTCTTAAACTTAATTTTCAAATCTAAACCAGATAATCTACCGATGAGTGTATCTGCGATTGCTTTTGGCTGTTCGTATATTTCCTTAAGCATAAAGTGTGAGAATCCACCGCGTTCAGCTGCAGTAGCATCCCATGAAATTTCAAACTCCTTTCCATTGATTTTTTGGCCGGTTAAATCTGTAACTTCAATTGAAGTCGGAGTAATCTCGACAACTTGATCTTGGCCAAGCTCTAGAGCTTTCTTTGTGTGAGTGATGAATGCGGCCACATCAGAGGCTAAGAAATTTTCACCATTACCAATACCTACAACCAAAGGTGAATTTCTTCTAGCTCCAACAATATGAGTTGGGTTATCAGCATGAATTGCTAGTAAGGTAAATGAGCCTTTTAACTGTTTGCAGATCTGCCGCATAGCCGCTGCAAGATCTCCATTATTTTCTTTTCGAGCATCACTTAATAGATGCACTACTGATTCAGTATCAGTCTCTGATTTGAATTTGTGCCCTTTTTTCTCTAACTCAAATCTTAGCTGTTCGTAATTTTCGATAATCCCATTATGTATTAATGCTAATTTTCCATCATTATCTAAATGTGGATGTGCGTTCGTATCCGTTGGCCCACCATGTGTTGCCCATCTGGTATGCCCTATACCGCTATTAAATTTTGGAGTATTTCCTAATGCATCTTCTAAATTTTTTAGTTTGCCTGATTTTTTCTCGACATATAATGGTTTACCAATTTCAATTGGTATGGCAATTCCCGCAGAGTCATAGCCACGATACTCAAGGCGACGAAGGCCTTCAATTACTGGAGTTAGTGCGGAGACTTTACCGGTGTAGCCAACAATGCCGCACATTTTAAACTCCCTTTACTTGAGCTCTAATCTTACTAGTTGTGCCAATGAATCAGCGATTTTTTCTGCTAATTGCAATTCATTCGCCTCAACCATTACGCGAACAATTGACTCAGTACCTGATGCTCTAACGAGAACTCTTCCTATACCTGCAAGTTCTTGCTCTGATGCCTTTATTGCATCTCTAATTATTTGTGAAGAACCTAATTTTTCTTTTTGAATATCCTTAATATTAATTAATACTTGCGGGAATTTATTCATATTCGAAGCCAGCTCACTTAAAGTTTTCTGGGAAGCCACCATTATCTGCATTATTTGTAATGCAGTCAGTAGGCCATCACCAGTATTTGAAAAGTCTCTCATAATCACATGTCCAGATTGCTCACCACCTAAATTAAAGTTGTGCTCTAACATTTTTTCTAAGACATACCGATCACCGACTGCAGTTTTTTCTACAATAATTCCTGATGATTCCATCGATTTAATGAAACCCAAATTACTCATAACAGTTCCAACAACTGTATTTTTATTAAGTTTTCCTTGTGCCAACCATTGATGTGCTAAAATATTTAAGATGTGATCACCGTCAATTACATCTCCATTTGCAGCAACCAATAGGCAGCGATCAGCATCACCATCATGTGCTACTCCTAAATCTGCTTTTTCTGAAGCAACTTTTTTAATTAAGTTATCTAAGTGAGTTGATCCACAATTCTCATTGATATTCCAACCAGTTGGCGTAGCGGAGATAGCTGTAACACTGGCACCAGCTTTCTCATAAACAATGGGAGCAGAGTATGAAGCAGCTCCATTTGCACAATCCACCACAACATTAAGGCCAGCTAAGTTACTCTTAATTGTTGATAGCAAATAGGAGATGTAACGATTCTTTGCCTGCGTATCTTCAATTACTCTTCCTACATTTAAACCAACTGGTCTAGCCCATGGCTCACCCAATCTAGCCTCTATTTGTGCCTCGACTGAATCAGCTAATTTATCCCCACCTTTAGCAAAAAATTTAATTCCGTTATCAGGCATTGGATTATGGGAAGCGCTAATCATTACACCTAGATCTGCGCCGCTTTCTTTTACTAGGAACGCAACTGCAGGAGTTGGAAGTATCCCTACTCGATAAACATCTACTCCTGCACTTGTTAATCCAGCAACAACTGCTGCTTCAAGAAAGTCACCTGAAGCGCGAGAATCCTGGCCCACAATTGCTTTTGGTCTGTGGCCAGCAAAAGCTCCTATTTCACCCAAGACATGAGCTGCTGCAATCGCTAAATCCACTGCGAGTTCAGCGGTTAAATCAACATTTGCAACTCCTCGAACACCATCGGTGCCGAAGAGGGCCATAATTATTTTAAGTGAGTTTAAATTAACGCTTGCTGTATTGAGAGCGCTTACGAGCTTTCTTAAGTCCGTACTTCTTGCGCTCAATTACGCGAGCATCACGAGTTAGGAAGCCAACCTTCTTAAGTGCTGGACGATTTGCATCAACATCAATTTCATTTAATGCCCGAGCAACTCCCAGTCGAAGTGCTCCTGCCTGACCGGAAGGGCCGCCACCATTGATACGAGCGAAAACATCATATGTACCCTCTGCTCCTACAGTTCTAAATGGTTCAGAAACTGATTGTTGGTGAACTTTATTTGGAAAATAAACCTCTAACGGTTTGCCATTTACAACCCATCGACCAGATCCTGGAACTAGGCGAACTCTTGCAATCGCCTCTTTACGACGACCAACTCCACCACCTGGTGCGGTAATAGCTTTTCGATTTGTTGCAGCAGCTGGCGTGCTTGAACTATATGAGGTTGGTAGATCATCTTCAGTAGATTCTAAATTCTCGTTGGACATTACGCTCCTATTACTTCTTTGCTATCTGCGAAACTTGGTTAAATTCAAAAACTTTTGGATTTTGAGCGGCATGCGGATGTTCAGAGCCGGCATACACCTTTAATTTTGTCGCTGCAGAACGGCCAACAGAGTTCTTAGGGAGCATTCCCTTAATTGCCTTCTCTACTGCACGAGTAGGAAACTTTTCAAATAAATCTGAGTAAACAGTTGATGTCATGCCACCTGGATAACCGGAGTGTTGGTGGGCAAATTTTTGTGAACTCTTTGAACCGGTTAATGCAACCTTGTCAGCGTTAATGACAATCACAAAATCACCCATATCCATATGAGGTGCAAAGGTAGTTTTATGCTTGCCGCGTAAAAGGTTAGCTGCATGAGTTGCAAGACGTCCAAGCACAACATCTTGAGCATCAATGAGATACCAATTACGGGTAATCTCACCAGCCTTCGGTGTAAATGTGCGCACGAGCATCTCGCTTTCTAAATTAAGGATTGTCCCAATTGGGTCACTTCCAGAGGGGCAAGATTACCTTCAGATAAGGGGTCGGGTCAAAACCAGTTTGCCCCCCCGCTCAGAAATCACCCTTCAACCTCATCAAAATCGATTTGCTCAAGATATTGGTTAAAACTATCTAAATACTGATCTGATTCTGGGTATGAAATTGAAATAAGAGTTAGTCCTTTGGCTGGAAAAACATAACTATCGGAAACTCTTAACTTTTCATCCAATACTTTTTTCATCCAATTTGGTTCAAATCTACCTTCGCCGACACAAACAGCAGCCCCAACTAAATTTCTAACCATGTTATATCTGAAAGAATTAGCTTGAATTTCTCCAATCACAATAGAATTTTCATCTCGATACCATTCAAATTTAAGTAAATTTTTAACTGTGCTGCCACCTTCACGAAACTTACAATAAGCAAAAAAATCATGCTCACCAAGTAGTAACTTAGAGCCAGAGTTCATTAAATTAATATCTAATTTTCTAAACCACTCCACACTGTCATACCTATCTAGTGGTGCCGTAACTTTGCCACCATCAATTATTTTGTATTGATAAGTACGAGATTGTGCTGTAAATCGTGCATGAAAATTAACTGGAGCCCAAGCCGTATTCAATACACGAATCTCATCTGTTAGATACTGGTTTAATCTAAAAGTGAGATTATCTATTTTAGAATCCTTTGGTATATCTGTATGTAAAACTTGATGTTTTGCATGCACACCTGCATCTGTTCGGCCGGCAACAATTGTGGCCACAGGTGTTCTTAGAATTGTTGAAAGTGCCTTCTCAAACTCTTCTTGAATTGTTCGCTGATTAGGTTGTTTAGCCCAGCCCGAAAAATTGGTTCCATCGTATGTTAAATCAACTCGCAAACGAGCAAACCCACTCTCTGGATTGAGAGTGGGCAGCATCATAATTACTTAGGTTGCGTTATTACTCAGCTTTCGCTGCTGCTTTTTTTGCTACCTTTTTTGTTGGAGTACCAGCCTCTACCATTTCAATCACTGCCATTGGTGCGTTGTCACCTTTGCGTGGACCTATTTTGGTAATTCGAGTATAACCACCATCACGAGATGCAAATCTTTGTGCAATATCAGTAAATAATGTGTGCACAACAGACTTACTTGAAATTCTTGCCATCACTCTACGACGAGCTGGCAGATCACCTTTTTTAGCATGAGTAATTAATCGCTCAGCTAATGGACGAAGACGTTTGGCTTTAGCCTCGGTTGTTGTCAGCTTTCCCTTCTCAAAAAGTTGAGCTGCAAGGGTACCCAGCAATAATTTCTCATGTGCTGGTCCACTACCTAGACGTGGGCCTTTACTTGGCTTTGGCATATTTTCTCCTAGACCTCTTCGTCGACAAGTTCATCATCAACGTTGCTTCCGTAGTTTGCATGCTTTGTTGGATCAAAACCAACTGGGCTATCTTTTAGTTGCATCCCCATAGATTGTAATTTCGCTTTAACCTCATCAATTGATTTGGAACCAAAATTACGGATATCCATTAAATCTGCCTCTGATCGTGAAAGTAATTCGCCAACTGTGTGGATACCCTCACGCTTTAGGCAGTTGTAAGAACGAACTGTTAATTCTAGATCTTCAATAGGAAGTGCCATATCTGCAGCTAATGCAGCATCTTGAATGGAAGGTCCCATCTCGATTCCTTCGGCGTTGGTATTTAACTCACGAGCAAGGCCAAATAATTCAACTAAAGTTTTACCTGCTGATGCCATTGCATCTGCTGGCTTCATTGATCTTTTAGTTTCAACATCAATTACCAAGCGATCAAAGTCGGTACGTTGTTCAACACGTGTGGCTTCAACCTTATAAGTAACACGAAGAACTGGCGAATAAATTGAATCCACTGGGATACGACCAATTTCACCACCGGCTTGCTTATTTTGTACCGCAGTGATGTAACCACGACCACGCTCTACCGTTAACTCAATCTCAAGGTTTGCCTTTGAGTTTAAGGTTGCGATGTGAAGCTCTGGGTTATGAACTTGAACTCCAGCTGGAGCGGCAACATCTGCACCAGTCACTACACCCTCGCCATTCTTGCGGATATAGAGAAGTGATGGCTCATCATTGTCTGATGAAAGTACGAGGTTCTTGATGTTTAGAACGATCTCAGTTAGATCCTCTTTAACACCTTCTAAAGTTGTAAATTCGTGAAGAGCACCATTGACTCTAATTCCAGTAACAGCGGCTCCCGGAATAGATGAGAGTAATGTGCGACGAATTGAGTTACCAAGGGTGTAGCCAAAACCAGGCTCTAGCGGTTCAATTATGAACCGTGAACGGTAATCGCTTACTACTTCCTCAGTGAGGATGGGGCGTTGTGCAATCAGCACGGTGTTCCTCCGTATGTTCTGGAAGACCCTCTATTTGATCTTCCGGTTGGCTATTTCGATATTTAGTTTTACTGCTGGTAAATCTTTACTTCTTTCTTAATGATTACTTCGAGTAAAGCTCAACAATTAGTTGCTCTTGTACCTGAGTATCAATAACTGGGCGGGTTGGAACTGAGTGAATCAGGATTCGCATCTTTGATCCAACAACTTCCATCCATGCTGGCACACTCTTCTCACCAAGCTCAGCACTTGCGACAATAAATGGTGTGGTATCCAGCGATGCTGGCACTACATCAATTATGTCCATAGGTGTAACTCGGAAAGATGGAATATTTACGCTCTTACCATTAACTAAGAAATGACCATGGCGTACCAATTGGCGTGCCATGTCACGGCTCTTAGCAAAACCAGCGCGGAAGACAACATTGTCTAAGCGAGTTTCAAGCAATACCAAAAGGTTCTCACCAGTCTTACCTTGTAAGCGGTTTGCCTCTTCGTAATAACCACGGAACTGTCTTTCCAAAATTCCATAAATGCGAGCACACTTCTGCTTCTCACGCATCTGTAGTAAATACTCAGAATCCTTAGAGCGAGCACGGCCATGTTGTCCTGGTGGATATGGACGTGACTCAATTGGACACTTTGGACCATCGCACTTTGAGCCCTTAAGGAAGAGCTTTACTTTTTCGCGACGGCATCTTTTGCAATCTGCACCGGTATAGCGAGCCATAGTTTTCTCCCTTTCCTTATACTCGACGTGGTTTACGTGGACGGCAACCGTTATGAGGTGCTGGAGTTACATCTGCGATGGCTCCAA
>CAYFKM010000010.1:0-21837 GCA_964344025.1 uncultured Candidatus Nanopelagicus sp.
AAATTAAGGAGAGAATACTCCATATAAATTATTGATTTTCAATAATTAAAAATCACCTACCGAAGGAGATGAGTGCCGTATGGATTGGCGACATGAAGCTGCTTGTCGCGAAGAGGATCCAGAGGTTTTCTTTCCGGTAGGAAATACTGGCCCAGCCTTAGCTCAAATTGAAGAGGCTAAAAAGATTTGTCAAAAGTGTTCCGTAAGAGAAGCTTGCTTAGCCTGGGCACTTGAAAGTGGTCAAGATGCAGGCGTTTGGGGTGGACTCTCCGAAGATGAGCGCAGAGCTATGAAGCGTAGGGCTGCAAGAAATCGCGCTCGATTGGCTGAAAATCAAAATTCTTTCTAATTTAGTGAGAAAGTAATTTGACCAAAAGTAAAATCATTTTTCCTGAACAGTTTAATATTTCCATTTAATTCATTCTTAGTAAGGGTATTTGCTATTTGTAAACCTAAATTAGATGATTTTTCAATATCAAAATTATCAGGCAACCCAGAACCATTATCTGAAACAGTCACGGAGTATTCATTTCTGTCAATTTTTACTTCAACCTGCAATAGATTACCCGTTTCTGACAGACCGTGCTCTAAAGCATTATGAATTAGCTCAGTTATTACCAGGGAGAGAGCAGTTGCTATCTTCGAATCAAATGACCCAAAATTACCTAATTTTTTAAACTCAATACTTCTTGGATTTAACTCAACTGCATTTTTAATTATTTGATCAAATACTTGATCAAACTCTACTGTTTCAGCAGATTGATTAGAGAGGGTTTCGTGAACCAACGCTATCGATGCCACTCTTCTAACGGCTTCGGCTAAAGCAGCACTTGCAACTGGATCTTCAACTCTCCTAGATTGCAATCGGAGTAATGCTGAAACTGTCTGTAGATTATTTTTAACTCTATGGTGAATCTCTTTTATTGTTGCATCTTTTGTGATCAAGGCCTTATCTCGATTTCGTAATTCAGTTATATTGTGAATTAGAACTATGGCTCCAATGCGATCCTTACCTTGAGTTAGAGGAATTACTAATAAATCAATTACTCCATTATTACTTTCATACTCTGTGCGCTTAAGACTTTTGCCACTTAAAAGTGTTTTCCATGACTCATCAATTGGTTGGCTTTCACCAAGTTCAAGACTTGAAAATACTTCACCAAGATTTTTCTGCTCAAGCTCACCTTGATAGCCCACTCTGCTCAGTGCAGATCTAGCGTTAGGGCTTGCAAAAAATACGGTTCCATTTACATCTAAGCGAATTAGTCCGTCACCTACTCTAGGTGCAGATTCAGAGCTGTAAATACTATTTCTAATCGGGAAGTTGCCCTCTGAGACCATTTGAAAAATAATATGAGCAATTTCTCGATAATTTAATTCAAGTTTTGATGGCATTCTCATCAAATCTGCATTTCTATGTCGAGCGACAATAGCTAATGTTTTATTCTCATATATCACTGGAATTGTTTCTTCTTTAATCATGATCTCGCCAACCCGAACCGGTTTTGTATCCTTTATAACTTGGTTATCAGATAAAGCTTGGTCAATCAGTGGCCTTTGGCCCCAGCTAATTTTAGTTCCTATCAAGTCATCACTAAAAACAGTAGCAGCAGTTGTAGGTCTAATTTGAGCAATTGCGATATAACCCTGTGGCCAAGATTTTTCATCTTTTCTTATTGGAAGCCAAAGTACTAAATCTGCAAACGATAAATCTGCGAGCAATCTCCATTCAGCTACCAGCGCAGCTAAATGCTCAGCTTCTAGATTGCTAAGTGTTGAATTAGAGGCTATCAATTCACCAAAGGTTGCCATAAGTTGCTTTAGTTAAACTTCACCGTGACATCTTTTATATTTCTTACCTGATCCGCATGGGCACGGAGCATTTTTAGATGTTCCCCCACTTGGAGTTGTTTCGACTTCAGCAGCTGAATATTGAAGTTTGGTGACTGGCGCAGGTGCTGGAGTTAATCCCTTTGCACCCACTTGATCACCTTCTATTTGAACTTCAGCACTAAATAGATACGTAACTAATTCTTCTTTGACTGCATCCATCATTGCTGAAAATAGATCAAAACCTTCACGTTGATACTCAACTAATGGATCTCGTTGAGCCATGGCTCGAAGCCCAATTCCCTCTTGTAGATAATCCATTTCATATAAATGCTCACGCCATTTTCTATCTAAAACTGATAGTAATATTTTTCTTTCTAATTCGCGCATAACAGCTGGAGTTAATTCACTTTCACGTTTACTGTAGGCTGTTTTTGCGTCTGTTATTACGCGATCCAAAATAAAATCAGAATCTAAGGCGCCAACTTCTCCTACTTCAGAAATTAGGTCTTCAACTGTGATTGAAATTGGATAAAGGGATTTTAATGCGGTCCAAAGTGTTTTTAAATCCCAATTTTCAGCTACGCCAAAGCTGGTTGCTGAGTTTATATATGCAGATATAGTTTCAGTAAGGAAATTATTAGTTAAATCTTTTATATCAGCGCCTTCTAGAACCTCTCGGCGCTCTGAATAAACCACAGTTCTTTGCTTATTCATAACATCGTCATACTTCAAAACATTCTTTCGCATTTCAAAGTTTAAAGATTCAACCTGAGTTTGAGCTGATTTAATTGCATTACTCACTATCTTTGATTCTAACGGCGTATCTTCTGGCATCCCCGCCGCACCTAAAAACCTCTCAACTAATCCAGAATTAAATCTCTTCATTAACTCATCTTGTAGTGAAAGATAAAATCTAGATTCGCCAGGATCTCCTTGACGACCAGATCGTCCGCGGAGCTGATTATCTATTCTGCGAGACTCATGCCGTTCGGTTCCTAAAACATATAAGCCACCAAGTGATACAACCTTTTCGTGTTCTGCTTCCACGGCAGCTTTTTGTTTAGCAATCTCTACTGGCCAAGCTTTCTCATACTCATCTGGAGTTTCAACTGGGTTTAATCCTTTTGCTTGTAATTCAAAATCTGCCATGAATTCTGGATTACCACCCAACATAATGTCAGTACCTCTGCCTGCCATATTGGTTGCAACTGTTACAGCGCCAATAGTTCCAGCTCGAGCAATGATTGCAGCCTCTCGCTCATGCTGCTTGGCATTTAAAACCTCATGTGGAATACCTTTGCGTTTAAGCATCCCAGACAATTCTTCAGATTTTTCTACACTCACAGTTCCAACAAGTACTGGTTGTCCCTTTTTATGTCTATTGGCTATATCTTCAGCAACTGCTGTAAATTTTCCCGCTTCTGACTTATAAATTAAATCTGATTGATCGATTCTCTGCATTAACTTATTAGTTGGGATAGGAATTACTCCCAATTTATATATCTGCATAAATTCAGAAGCTTCAGTCATAGCGGTACCAGTCATACCACTTAGTTTCTTATAAAGCCTAAAATAATTTTGAAGGGTGATTGTTGCCAGGGTTTGATTCTCATCTTGAATCTCGATTTTCTCTTTTGCCTCCAGGGCCTGATGCAAACCTTCACTATATCTACGCCCAGCCAACATACGGCCAGTATGTTCATCAACAATTAAGAGCTCACCATTCATTACAACATAATCTTTGTCTCGCTTAAATAATTCTTTAGCCTTAATTGCATTATTCAAATAACCAATCATGGGAGTATTCGCAGCCTCATACAGGTTATCTATTTTTAAAGCTTCCTCAACTCGAGTCACACCCTCTTCTAAAATACCTACAGTTCGCTTCTTAGGGTCTACCTCGTAATGAATATCCTTTGACAGCCTTGCGACCAAGTTTGCAAACTCTACGTACCATTTAGTGGCTTTGTCCGCTGGGCCTGAAATTATTAATGGTGTTCTTGCCTCATCAATTAAAATTGAATCTACTTCGTCAACAATTGCAAAATTATGTTCACGTTGGACGCAGTCTGAAAGCGTCCAAGCCATGTTATCCCTAAGATAATCAAAACCAAATTCATTATTAGTTCCATAAGTAATATCTGCTGCATAAGCCTCTCTTCTCTCTGCAGGAGACATACTCGATAGAATTACTCCAACCTTTAATCCCAAAAATCTATGAACGCGGCCCATCCACTCACTATCACGTTCTGCTAAATAGTCATTCACAGTAACAACATGCACACCTTTACCAGTTAATGCATTTAGGTATGCTGGCAAGGTTGAGACTAAAGTTTTACCTTCACCGGTTTTCATTTCCGCTATATTGCCTTGATGTAAAGCCGCACCACCCATTAATTGAACATCGTAATGTCGCTGACCTAAAGTTCTTTTTGCTGCCTCTCGGACTACTGCAAATGCTTCTGGCAAGAGCGAATCTAAGCTTTCGCCTTTACTGACTCTATCTTTAAATTCATCTGTTTTATTTCTAAGTGCGCCATCATCAAGAGATGAAATTGAACTTTCAAATTTATTTACCTGTTGAGCAATTTTCTCAAGCGCTCTAACGGACTTACCTTCACCTGCGCGTAAGAGTTTGTCTAATAAAGTCACAAAATCCTCCGCTGGTTCAATATAGGGTGGGGTTGCATTTCAAGAGGCTTATCGTATTAGAAATTTCCTCCCGACTGCACACACGGTAACCGCTCCCAGAATGGTGATTTTGGCTTCATATATGGTGTTAAGGGCTCAGAAAATGAACAATCTGCATTATGTGCGACTACTCGGTTGATATGGCTTTTTGCGAAATTTTTTAGAATTTCAGCTAATAATTTTTGAATATTTTTCTGTAGGAATCACATTAATAGGAAGGCTTTGAATTGAAGTTCCATGTCGCTTTGGCAATGTGAGAACAAAATGTGCGCCCTTATTCTTTTGACCCCAAGCAAGTAATTCACCTTGATGCAACTTTGCATCCTCGAGCGCAATAGACAGTCCAAGTCCAGTTCCACCACTGGTTCGGGCCCTGGATGGATCAGCTCGCCAGAATCTATCAAATAGGTGGGCGCTTTCTTCTTCACTAAAACCTAACCCAAAATCTCTAACACTTACAGCAACTTCATTTTCACTTTCAGCCACTTTAATTTGAACCTTCTTACCTTCACTATGATCAAATGCATTGGTAATTAAGTTGCGCAAAATGCGCTCAATTCGACGCGGATCAGCTTCGATCATCATCGGTTCATTTTTTATATCAACCTCGAAAATTTGTGATTTGCTCGGGTGTAAATAATCCACAGTTTGTCTCACTAAATTGCAAATATCAAAACTTTCAATATTCAACGCTGCTGCTTCAGCATCAAATCTACTTACCTCGAGCAAATCTGATAGAAGTAATTCAAATCGATCAATCTGATTGATCAATAATTCACTACTTCTTGAGATGCTTGGATCAAAATCATGCTTTTGCTGATAAATAACTTCTGCAGCCATTCGAATAGTAGTAAGTGGAGTACGTAATTCATGCGATACATCGGAAACAAATCGCTGCTGCAGCCTTGATAAGTTTTCTAATCTATAAATCTGCTGCTGAATTGAGACTGCCATTTCATTAAATGAGTTTCCTAGACTGGCTAACTCATCCTGACTTGATACTGCCATGCGACTAGTTAAGTCGCCATTTGTAAATTTTTCAGCAACAGCTGCCGCTTCTTTAACTGGTGAAACTACCTGCCTAATTACAAACTTAGTACTTACTCCAATTAGTATTACTATCAAAAGACCCGTGAATATTAGAATCCAGGTTATATACCGAATACTTTCATACTGCGAATTCAACTTAAATAAATAATATATTTCATAAATTCCAGTTCGTGGTATATTTAATTTTCCACCAATTAAAAAGCCAGGATATTTAGTTCCATCTGAGTATCTGATGGTTACTCTTCTTTCTAATACTTCTTCGCTGGCACGAACGTTCTTGCGAAAATTCTCCGGGATGGAATCAAGCACTAAAAGAGTTGGGACGGTTTGGTAAATATCAGTTTTACCAGATTTAGAAATTGGCAGAATAACTGTCTCTCGACCAGAAAGTGAACCATCTTCCCTGCTATTAGTAATAAATTCTTGCACAACTTTCTTTAACCCAGCATCATCCTGAAATCGAGCAATATT
This sequence comes from uncultured Candidatus Nanopelagicus sp., assembly GCA_964344025.1. GTDB lineage: Bacteria > Actinomycetota > Actinomycetes > Nanopelagicales > Nanopelagicaceae > Nanopelagicus. Next base: position 6,046 of record CAYFKM010000010.1, read on the forward strand.
AAAGTGTCCTTGAGCAAGATATAACGCGTTTTTAGTTTCAACTTTTGAGATGGCAATTTTTTCATTGATAAAAGTAGAAGAAACCTGATTATGAACTATTATCCCAACAATTGAAACAATGACAAAAGCAAATAATGTATTTGTAAACAATACCTTTAGGCTAAGTGATTGCTTTATCTTAACCCAACTTGCTAACACCTTAGTTTTTTCCAACTCCTGCTTTATAGCCGACACCTCTAACTGTTAAAACATATTTTGGATTATCTGCATCGACTTCAATTTTAGATCTAAGTCTTTGAACATGTACATTAACCAACCTAGTATCAGCAGCGTGCTGATAACCCCAAACTTCACTTAGTAATGCCTCGCGAGTAAAGACTCTACCTGGCTCTTTTGCTAAAGCCACTAATAGGTCAAATTCAAGTCTAGTTAGAGGAATTTCCTTATTGTCACTAAGTACCTTATGTTCCATCTGATCGATTACGAGATCACCAATTGAAATAGAACCTATTCGTGCCACTCTCCTTAATCTGGTGTTAATTCTGGCAACTAATTCCTGAGGTTTAAATGGTTTAACCATGTAATCATCTGCACCAGCTTCAAGTCCCAGTACTACGTCTTGGGTATCACCCTTAGCAGTAAGCATCACAATTGGCACCATGGAGCTTTCTCTAATAATTTTACAAACTTGAACTCCATCGATTCCAGGCAACATAACATCCAAGAGAACTAAATCTGGTGGATGCTGATTAAATATATCCATTACCTGATCGCCTCGATTAACTAGGTCAACCTCCATGCCAGCACCGGTTAAAACAATGCTCAGCATCTCAGCTAAGTCTTGATCGTCATCAACGACCATGACTAAAGGCATTTAGGAACCGTGTTCCCAGGAGTTCAAGTAAAGCTCCTGGGCAGGAGTTAAGACATCAAGAGATGCGCCCATACTTTGCAATTTTAATCTTGCCACATCTTTATCAATTGAAGAAGGAACATCATGTAATCCGGCTGGCAGATCCTTGCCACTTTTAAGGAGCCATTCGGCAGTCAAGGCTTGATCAGAAAATGACATATCCATAACAGATGCTGGATGTCCCTCAGCTGCGCCTAAGTTTGCCAATCTGCCCTCAGCTATAAGCAAAATACGTCGATTGTCAGACATTACATATTCATCTGTTTGATGGCGCATTTTTGAATTCTTTTGTTTTGCATTCTTTTCCAGCCAAGCAACATCAATTTCAATATCAAAATGTCCGGAGTTAGCTAAAATTGAGCCATCTTTCATTTGCTTAAAATGCTCATCGCGTAATACATCTCTATTTCCAGTAACTGTGATAAATACGTCTCCAATAGCGGCAGCCTTTGTCATTGGCATAACTCTAAAACCCTGCATTAAGGCATCTAATGCCTTAGTTGGATCGATCTCCGTAACAATTACCTCAGCGCCCAAACCTTTTGCTCTTTCAGCAACGCCCTTACCACAATATCCAAAACCTGCAACCACAACAACTTTCCCCGCAACTAAAGTATTTGTAGCCCTGAAAATTGCATCAAAGGTTGATTGACCAGTGCCATATCTGTTATCAAACATATGCTTAGTATCAGTGTCATTAACCGCGATCATAGGAAACTTTAACGCGCCATCTTTTGCCATTTGACTCAACCTAATTACTCCAGTGGTTGTCTCTTCACAACCAGCCAGAATGCCATCAATAAGTTCAGTTCTGGATGTATGAATAACATTTACTAAATCACAGCCATCATCAAAAACTAATTGAGGCTTAATATCTAAAGCGGAATTGATATGAGAATAAAAACCATCGCGATCAATTGCATTTTTAGCAAATACAGAAATTCCATACTCTTGTACTAATGCTGCTGCAGTTTCATCTTGAGTTGAAAGCGGATTGGATGCACAAAGTGCAATTTCTGCACCACCAGCTTTTAAAGCCAACATTAAATTAGCAGTTTCAGTTGTTACATGCATACAAGCAGCTATTCTGATTCCAGTAAATGGTTTTTCTTTTGCAAATCTGTCTTTAATTTGTGACAGCACCGGCATATTTCTGGCTGCCCATTCAATACGTTTTTTTCCGTCAGAGGCCAATGCAATATTAGCAACATCACTCTTAATCCCAGTTACTGTATTCATTACTTCTCCTGGCTTCGCTTAGATTTCAAAAATAATTGCAAGGGGATAAAGATACCCTGCCAGCCTTACAATTTCACCTTTTAATTTGAGACAAAATAGAATCTCTAATTTTGGCCATTTGCTTCTGCGTTTGAGCCTCAACATTTAACCTTAGTAATGGCTCAGTGTTTGAAGCCCTAAGATTAAACCACCATTCTTTCGCGGTAATAGTCAATCCATCTAACTCATCGACCTCAAATTCACTTTGATACTTTTCTTTGATCGCCTTAATAGATTTTTGAGCATCCTTAACCTTGCTATTTATCTCACCACTTGAAAAATATCGATTGTAAGGTTCTAGTAACTCTGACAAAGTACTATTACTTTGCATTAGTTCGGCTAATGCATACATTGCAGCAAGCATTCCGGAATCAGCTTTCCAAAAATTTTTGAAGTAAAAATGACCAGAGTGTTCGCCAGCAAATACCGCACCTGTCTCTGCCATTAAATTCTTAATATAAGAGTGCCCAACGCGGCTTCGAATAGCCTTACCCTTATGCTCAGCAATTACTTCTGGCACAGCTTTTGATGAAATTAAATTGTAGATAATGGCAGACTTTGGGTTTTTCTTTAACTCTCGAACCGCTATTAATGCAGTAAGTGCTGAAGGGTTTACCAATTCAGCCTTTTCGTTAATCAAAAAACACCTATCTGCATCGCCGTCAAATGCTAATCCAATATTAGCTTTATGCTTTTTGACCATTTTCTGTAGGTCTTTAAGATTCTCTGGTTCTATTGGATTTGCTTCATGATTTGGAAAATTTCCATCTAACTCAAAGTACATGGGAATTAATTCAACATTAAGTTTTTCCATTACGGCAGGTGCTGTAAATCCAGCCATTCCATTACCGGCATCGATCACAACTTTTAATCTCCGATTTGCAAAAGTTTTTTTAGGGAACTGTTTAATTAGAAAATCCACATACTCTTTTAATAGATCCTGCTCTCTTACCTGCCCTATTGGCCGATTTGAGATTGGTGCTCCCTTTTCAATGATGTCTTTGATAACTTGTAATCCAGATTCTTTACCTACTGGCCTAGCTCCACTTTTACACAATTTCATTCCGTTATATTTTGCTGGATTATGACTTGCGGTAAACATGATTCCAGGAAGATTTAATTTCCCAGAAGCAAAATACAACATATCGGTTGAGGACAAACCAATTCGAATTACATCCATACCCTGACTTGTAGCTCCGTCACAAAATGCCTTTGCTAATGGAGCTGAGGATGGTCGCATATCCTCACCAACTACAATAGTGCCAGGCTCTCGTTCAATCTCTAAAAATTTTGCAAATGCCACACCAACTGAAAATGAGAAATCTGGCGTTATTTCATCTTTCACTAAGCCTCGTATGTCGTAGGCTTTTATAATCTTATCTAACATATAACTCTTAACTTAAAGAATATTTTTAGTTAATTTGATGGCAAGACTCGCAAGTGCCCACGTCTACCTAACTCAGGTTGCATGGTCTTGCTTCCTAAATCGGTACTCGCTACCTCTCTAACAGCATTTGCAATTGCCATTAAATCTTCCTCAGATGGTCCAGAGCTGTTTTCGATAATCTCTTCTTTAATAACATTCCAGCCAACTGGAACTGTTAATCGCTCACTATGGATGCTGCAAAGATCATAATTATGAGGTTCTGCGTAAGTAGAAAGTGGACCCAAGACGGCGGTTGAGTCTGAGTAGATGTACGTAAGAGTCTTAATTGCTGAATTAGTGCAGCTAGCTCTTGAACACCTGCGACCAGTGGTCCTTTTCATATGAACAGGTTATCGGGGGTTTACTATAAAAGTTGGGATTTAACGGCGTGTGATTACTGAAGCATCGGATACTGGCTCGGAGGTGGTTTCTAAATTTGCACCATTATTCATAGGAATCGTACTTATTCCAATGTTCGCTTCAAGTGGTAAGAAGATTACCCCACCGCTTATCCCCTTGCCCAAAGCCGTCACCTGAACTCGATTAAGCCCAACCGGTGATTGCCAAGAAATAAAATCACTGCCGGATAACTTCTTTTCAATTTTTTTACCATTAACTCCATTTGCTTTAATTAAAATATCAATTTTCTTGCCAACAAAAGTTAAAATTGGTCTTGATCCGGTTAAGTTAGCGCTCCAGCTACTTAATATATCTGAACTAGTTGACCAAGTAATCTCATTAGCGCGTCCGATTTTAAAATTAGATAAAACGCTACTAATGATCGGCTGATCAGAATTAATTACTACTGAAAATGGTTGATTTATTGGTGCATAAGTCAATGGAATAGTTACAACCCGCTGAGAATTAACTTTAACATCAGCAAGACCATCGGGAACAAAATTCCCATCTTTTGAATTTATGGTAACCTCAATATTTGCATCAATTTTTCCGGTAACTAAGACTCTTAAGCTATGGCTAAGTAGATTATCTTTGGAATTGGTTTTCCCAAACATTCCTGGAACCGAAACTATTCTTACCTGTTTTTCAGATTGCGCAATCGGAGAGACAAAATCAGCGCCTAAAAACTTAAGTCCTTTTTTGCGCTCATCAAATAAAAATGAAGAAACCCTTCCTGATAAAGTTTTCACAGAGATTACAATTTCTTCCACACCAGGAGCCAAAGTGTCTATTGAGATCTTCTTAGTAGAATTTTGAGCCACAGTAAAAGTACTAGCTTCAAGTGCACCAGTTGGCGTAAATACTTCTACTTCAACATTTGATTCTGAAAAGCCACTATTTACAATGTATAAAAAAGATTTACTGGTTAAGGCTCCAGAACCTCCTGCAAACCATTGTTGGCCATTGCTGACCGAACATGGCACTACCGCCTTCCAATTATTATTTGCGAAGGTAATCGCAGTTCCGGCATTTCCTTCTACCAAAATAGAGTTGTTAGTTAATGGAATTTGGGTAGTTCTACCTTTAACTAACTTTTTACTACTACCATCAATTGATCTTCGACCAATTTTTGAATAAGTCACTCCAGCTATGGATGAGACTTTGTTACCAATTGCTGGGCAAACTGTTGCCGGGTAAGTAGAAGTAAGCTTAATCTGTTCGCTCTGTTTTGGAGCTAAAAAACTGATTATTAACATTCCAATTAAAAATACAAACAATAACTTCATTCTTAAAGAAATTCTCTGAATCATAATAATTCCTCAAGAGGAACTTCCCGTCGCCTTCTACCGGCAGGCAACGCTAAAATTACGACCGAAAGTATTATTATTAGTTGAATTGAAATCCAACCTCTTCGGGCAGTACCATCATGAGTAATTAAGACCTCTCCTGGTTGGTCAATTCTAAAAATTGGCAAATCAAACTCATTTTTCTCTAATGCGACATTTTTACCATTTAAAAGTAACTTCCAAGATGGATCATACTTTTCCGCCACAATCACAACTCCGACAGAAGAGACATACCCATTAGCACTGTTATCTGTTGAATTAATAGTAAAAAATTGTCCTGTTTTATTTTGGAAAGAGACTCTGGCGTGTGCCTTATTTACTTTCCAAATTACTCCATCTTTAGTAGCGGAACTTCTGGTAAAGCCGCCAATTCCATCAATAGTTCGAACTAAGGCTGGATCTGCCGGATTTTTCATAAAAATATATTGAATTCCGTAGTAGCCCAATACTTGGCTACTACTTACACCGATTCCATTAAATAAATCAACTACGGATTTGTGAACAATTTCAGGAGTTTGGCTTGAAACATCTGGCTCGCCGATAATTAAATCACTTCCCCTGGTAACAAAGTATTTGATTTGTTCTTGAAACTTTCTAACCACCAAAGTTTTCGGCTTCTCATTAGTAGTTGCTAGATCAGAAATAAATGCTGGAATCACCTGCTCATTATCAGTCCTAACTAGTGAGTTAGCTCCTGTTGTCAGTGCCCAGCCTGTCATTGCAATCACTGAAAGAAATGTAATTATGGCAGTCAACATTGAAATAAAATGCCTGTATCCAAGATCAATCTTTCTTAATTGCGGCAGCAATCTTTCACCAATTGCAAAAACAGCCAGCAGTAAAATAAATTGAGCAAATATTAAAAGTGATCCGGTCCAAATGCGCTGGGCACTTCCATTGTTGGTAGGTATAAAGTAAGAAGATAAAGTAATACTTAATATCAGTACAACTAAAGCTAGTAAGCCACGATCTCTTTGATCCTTGGTGATTAAAGCAATTATTAAATATAAAATAAATGGAGCAAAAACAAAAAGTGCAGGGGAAGCTGGCCCACCAGGGTTAAATAAGAGAATTGAAATTGGGTCTCCAGCTGATATCGGTAGACCGGGCTCTAGTAATTTTGAAATTGGATTGGCAAGTATTGAGAATGATATTGGGAGATTGATTAAAATTGGAGTGATTAATAATGCCAAACGCTTTTTAATCTCTTCCTGATCAAAATTCTTAAGGATAACTTGCCATTTAAAACTTTTACTTCGCTTAAGAGAGGTGTAAAACATTACTAATTGAAATAGATGGTAGTAGAACCAAAATAGTAAAAATACTGGTGAAAAGGTGGCTCCTACTGCAGCTAAAATGGTTATTAAATATAGCTTTCGCCATTTTAAGGTAGATAAAAGTTTATATTGGTTTAAGCTGGTAAAAATTATGGGTACAAGTATTGCAACTACCAAAGTTCCAATTCTTCCTTGATTGATTGCGCTCAATGCTACTGGTGAAATTGCATAGATTAACCCGACAAAAGTCGCTGAGTATGTTGTTAAAGAGTATTTACGAGCAGACCTATATGCCAATGAGAATAAAATGATAGGTATAAGTAAAAAGAACATATAAATAAAAATTTGAGGATTCCCAGCTGTGATAGAAGATACCCCCGCTAGCAACAACATCCATAAAGGAGCTGGTGAACTACTTCCTAAGCCAACTAAATGCCAGGAGCTAACAAAATCTCTTACTAAGTGCATTGCACTATCAGGTGCAACCGGAAGGGCACCGCCAGATAAAGAGCCAAATCGATTGCGCGAGTAAATAATTGCAAATATTGAAATTATTAGTAATCCAAATAAGAAAGGTTGCTTAGTTAAGGCTCTAATTTTTGAAAAACTTTTACTTTCCACAAATTCAATCTCATCAAAACTTTCATCAATTACTCCAATATCAGAGTAGCTTTTAATCTTTTGTGAATTACTGTTTGATCGACCTGGCTTAAAAGCATTTGTTACCGCTGTTGAAATTCGCTCAATGGTTGCCCGAAGTTGAATAGTTCGAGGTGGAATAAATTGCTTAATTACCCGAGCAGTTAAAACTCGATTTTGCTTTCGATACCTTCTAGATTTAATTAAGTCAGCAGGCTTAAATATTAATAAACCAATAGCTGCAATTTCATCGGCAGCGTAACCTGGCAGCTTGGCAAGTAAATAAATTATGGATCTACCAAGTGAGGTTAGTAAGAGCTGAAGCGCAACCCAGGGCAGAATCCACCAACTTGAGTTTGCAAGTAAAACAAAGGCAGCATTTCTTCTATCTAGTAATAATGGTCGATGCAAAATCGCATCCCTAACATCAACTGTTCTGCGTTCAGTTGAGGCAGCTTCTGCATGGTAAAGCACAGCCTGCCCAACGCAAATAACACCATATCCTGCAATATTTGCCCGCCAGCCTAAATCCACATCATCTCTAAATAACTCAAGGCTTGGATCAAAGCCTCCGAGCTCTTCAAATACAGATCTTTTAATTAACATACCGGCACTGCTTACGGCAAGAACTGTATTTACATCATCATGCTGACCTTGATCATGCTCTCGCTCTTCTAATCCTGTCCAGCGAGTACCATTTTCAGTAATACTGACACCAGCTTCAAGAATATGTTTGCGGTCATACCAGCCCAAAATTTTAGGTCCAGCAATTGCAACTTGAGGGCGTTCAACAACTGCCTCCAACAATTTAGCGAGCGCAAATTTTTCTGGTGCGCAATCATCGTGAATAATCCAAAGCCATTCATTATTTTCATCTTTTGCTGGTGGTAATTTTGAAACAGCAGTTGCAACAGCTAAGCCAAATCCTGATGTCTTGGGTTGTTTAATTACTGGAATTCCAGCATTACTTAATAACTTTACCGAGCCATCGGTAGAGCCATTATCAACTGCAATAATTTGATCAGGTAAATGTTTTTGTGATGATAGTGAGGCAACAACCTCACTTAGCCAAGTAACACCATTATGGGTAACAAGTATGGTTGTTACGTATTGGTCTTTTACTTGAGCTACGGTGCTTTGCTTTTCAGCCACCCGTTATTTTAAGCGGTTCGGCGCTTTAAGCGGCGGCGTTCACGTTCTGATAATCCGCCCCAAATTCCAAATCGCTCATCATGGGCCAGTGCGTACTCAAGACACTCTGATCTGACCTCACAGGATAGGCACACCCGCTTAGCCTCACGAGTTGATCCACCCTTCTCAGGAAAGAAGGCCTCTGGATCGGTTTGGGCGCAGAGCGCTCTCTCCTGCCAGGAAAGCTGTTCGGAAGAAACTACTAAAGCAGCAAGCTCTGCACGTTGATCTGACATCTTCACTCCTTAGGTTTTCCAGTAATACTTAAAGTTCCGCAAAGGCTAGGGTGTGCCCGCAATAAGAGAATTACACGCTTGTAACTCGAATAAGTCAAGTTGATATCAGTCAATCTGTGGGTTTAAAACCCCAAATAATTAGAAAATATGAGCATTCCAGCCGAAATTTGGGCATTTGGCGCAATTATTGAGTCAATAATTTTGCAATCTTCACCAATTTTTGCTCCCTTACCAATTATTGAACCAGTTACTTCTGTTCCACTCTCAACTACTACTTCAGATCCAATCACTGAACCAGTTTTAATTACAGCAGTTGGAGATATTTGTGCAGTATTTGATATCAATACCTCGCCCTGATGTTCTGGTGTGGCTGCTGACTCAATTTTTCCGATTACCAAATCAGCTGATGCCTTCACCAAGGCTGCTGGGGTGCCAATATCTAACCAATAAGAGTTATCAACAAATCCAAAAATTTTTGCATTTGTTGCTATGAGATTTGGAAAGGTTTCTCGTTCAACACTAACCACCTGATCGTTAGGAATAGTTTTAATTATGGCTGGATTAAAAATATAACAGCCAGCATTAATCAAATTACTTATTGGGTTATCCATCTTTTCTAGAAATGATTTAACTCGATTGTCTTTGTCAATCTGAACACAGCCATATGCTTTAGCATCTGAAACTTCAGTTAGGTATAAAGTGACATCAGCATTATTTCTTTGATGAAAATTAATCTGGTTTGATAAATCATGCCCACTTAAAACATCGCCATTAAAGATAACCACCTGATCACATTCCTCTAGTAAGTTAGCAGCATTCTTAATACCCCCACCAGTTCCAAGAGCTGTAGTTTCGACCGCATATTTAATTTTTATGCCAAATTTTTCGCCATCTCCAAAATATGGCTCAAACAATTCAGCTTTATATGAGGTGGCAAGAACTATTTCACTAATTCCAGCCTTAGCAGCTTTTCTAATTTGATGTTCAGTAAATGGCACTCCTGCTACCTCTAACATGGGCTTTGGAGTGTTTTGAGTTAGTGGCATTAACCTGGTTCCTTTGCCACCAACTAATAAAATGGCACTAGTTTTCATGAGTTAATTCTCTTAACTACCTCGTCGATATTCTCATCACTAGATGTTAGAGCCACTCTAATAAATTTATCACTGCCATAAAAACTACCCGGCGTAACTAAAATACCAAGATTTGCAAACCAGTCTACCGTTTTAAAACAATCCTCATTTTTGCTGCACCAGATATATAAGCCTGCTTGACTATGTTCGATAGTAAAACCAATTTCTGTAAAGGCGGCAAGTAACCTACTTCTCCTGCTTGCATAGCGCTCTGCCTGCTCAATTGCATGATTGTTGTCAGATAAAGCGGCAATCATCGCCTGTTGCACCGGAAGTGGAACCATCAGGCCAGCATGTTTTCTAATCTGCCTAATTTGATCGATTAATTTTAAATCTCCAATTACAAAGGCTGCTCGATAGCCAGCTAAATTAGAGCGCTTTGAAAGGGAGTGAACAGCCAAAACACCATCATTATTGCCACCAGTTAAGGCGAGAATCGATTTAGAAAGTTTTGAAAATGATAGGTAACACTCATCACTTGCAACAACTGAGTCATTCGCTCTTGCCCAGTCAATTGCGGCTGAAATTTCGCTATCTGTTTGAACTTGTCCAGTTGGATTGGATGGTGAATTAATCCATGCTAAATCAGCTACTGGCCAACTGGTAGCATCAATCTCAACCGGTATTGCCTTAGCTGAAGCCATTAATGCCCCAACTAAGTAGGTTGGATAGGCGACTTTTGGATAAAGCACAGTTTTACTTTGTAAAAAAGTAGGTAATAGTGCCACAAATTCTTTTGAACCAATTACTGGCAGAACATCAAACTCCCCTGTTGCACCCAGGTTTGAAGTTGCCCAATCTCTTATTGCAGTTCTTAACTGCTCACTGCCAGCGGTAAGTGGATAGCTGGGTGAATTACTTGCCTTTGCAATTGCATCTTGAATAAATTTAGGTGTTGGATCAACTGGAGTTCCTTGAGATAAATCTATGAACCCACCTTTATATTTTTTTGCTTTTTCACCATAAGGCGCCAAAAGATCCCAAGGAAAATCTGGCAGCTTCAGAAAAACTTATTTCTCTTGAGGTGGAAGTGCAGCAACAATTTCATGATCTTTGCCAATTGCACCAAGTTTTGCAGCTCCACCTGGGGATCCGATTTCAACGAAGAATTTGCTATTTACCTCACTAAAATTTTTCCACTGCGCTGGAACATCATCCTCATAATAAATTGCCTCTACTGGGCATACTGGTTCACAAGCTCCGCAATCCACACATTCATCAGGTTGGATGTAAAGCATTCGATCACCCTCATAAATACAATCGACTGGGCACTCTTCGATACAGGATTTATCCTTAACATCGACACATGGTTGAGCAATTATGTAGGTCACGCTTCTCCTTACAGTGAATCCACCTTGTTAGGTGGAGAATACTGCCATCAAGATTGATTACTGTGGTCAAGTTTAATAGGAGGCGCCAAATGCAGCCATCAGCGGCCCATATCGGCCAGCGGGTGAGTATTCGCCTGCATGATCCCGATGGGGGATTTCGCGATATTTTGGGGGTTTTAGAGAGCGAGAACACAGTACGAAAAAAAGATGGCTCGCTTGTTAGCTTTGATCAGGCAAAGATTGCGGTGTGGAAGATTGTGTTAAGTAAATGAAGCTCAACAATCAAAAACTGCAAATAAATCTTTTTGATACAAAAACACGCCAATTACAACCCTTAACTAGTAGTGATGGAAAAAGTTTAAGAATTTATGGCTGTGGCCCAACTGTTTATAGAGATGCTCATGTCGGAAACATGCGAACTTTTTTACTCTCTGACATAGTTATTAGGATTGCGAAATATTTAGGTTATGAGACTAAATTTATTCAAAATATTACAGATGTTGGTCATATGTCTGAGGATTTTGTCGAAGACAAGATATTGGCTCAAGCAAAGGCTGAATCCAGGGATCCTTACGAAATTGCCAGAATATATGAAGCTAGATTTCATTCCGATTTAAAACATCTAAATATTTCTGTTGCTGATAAATATCCAAAGGCAAGTGAATGCATAGATCTAATGCATGATCTTATTATCAAATTGTTAAATAAAAATCATGCCTACGTTGGTAGTGATAGTAGCGTCTACTTTTCAGCCCAATCATTTTCTGAATATGGAGCGATAAGTGGAAATAGATTAGATTCGTTGAAACCTGGACATAGATTTGAATTTAGTGAAGCTGGATCTAAAAAATTTCATGCTGACTGGGCGCTTTGGAAGGCTGCAGAAAATCGCACAGAAATGATTTGGAATTCACCATGGGGTAAAGGATTTCCCGGATGGCATGTTGAATGTTCTGCTATGTCACTTCACTACCTTGATGGCTTTATTGATTTGCATTTAGGCGGGATTGATTTGCGATTCCCCCATCATGAAAACGAAAGAGCCCAATCTAACTGCATTATTGATAAAGAAGCTGTCGCAATATGGCTTCATGGTGAGCACCTATTATTTGAGGGTCGTAAAATGGCAAAAAGTTCTAATAATGTTGTATTAGTTTCAGACTTAATTGCAAAGAAACTTGATCCGTTAGCGCTGAGGTTATGTTTTTTAGAAAATCGCTACCGAAGTCAGATGGATTTGAGTTGGGAAAGTTTAAAAGCCGCACATCAACTCCTTCTGCGCTGGCGAGAGAAAATTTCAGCATGGAAATCAAATGATTATGTTGACTTAACTAAATCAAATAATTTAATTAGTGAAATAATCTCAGATATTTGCAATGACCTTGATACTCCAAGAGCGCTTCAAAAATTACGAAAAATAGAAAAATCTCAAACTCTAAGCGATGGAGCTAAATATGAAGTTTTTCGGGAAATTGATTCATTATTTGGCTTAGACCTTCTGCGCCCAGTAAACCAAATACAATCTCTTCCAGATCACTTAGCAGAAATGCTAATTCAGCGGCAAGCAGCAAGATCTAGGGGTGATTATTACGAAAGTGATCGCCTACGAGATTTATTGGCTAATAATGCAATTGCGGTTAATGATGGTAAAGAAGGTCAAACTTGGAATTGGATAATTAGCGAGTAGTAGAATTTTTTGAAAAAAATCCAAATAGTAAAGCTAAAAAGCCGCCAACTAGAAAAATATTTCCTGTGGTATTTCCATAAATCAATAGTTCATCTGCAAATCCCATTGAACCTGCCCTTACAACGACTAGTAACCAAGCTAATGAAGTATAAATCTGATACCTTTTAAAAATAAATATCTGTTCAGATACTCTCACTCCTAAGTAAGTCAAAATTATTGCGCCAATCAATCCAAATGGTGGGAAAATATTGTGTAGTAATGTTGCACTGAATCCAACTAAAAGTCCCAAAAAAACTGATTTAAGAAACTTCATAAAGTAATTCCTGCAAATAAATCTATTTCCCTACCCTCTGAGTCAAACGGCTTAGACCTTTCTCCCTTTACCAGTGTGTAATACTCATCGCCCCAAACGGATAACCCCAAGTTGTTAGACAGGGCAAAAAATGGTCCATCCACTGCTATCTGCGTTGCGTGAGCTTTCATCGCTTCTAGTTTTTGTGGAACATACTCAACTCCCCTAATTACTGTACTAACTAATTCATCAGGCTTAGCAAACGGAAGATCATCGGCGCTTTCTGCTCCAAAAAAGCTTGAACCAACCTCTTTCATTTTTTCAATGCCGTTTTGAATTACTGACTTAGGCATGGTGTTCCAATAAATTTTACTTATATTCCAACCTTGATTAGCCGCCATATCTGCAGCTTTCATTGCTACTTGATTGGCTTTGATATGGTCTGGATGCCCATACCCACCAAATTCATCATATGTAATTAAAACTTGTGGTTTCGTCTCGAGAATAACTTTAACTAGTTCTTGTGCTACTTCCTCTAAATTAGCTTGCCAAAAAACATCACTTCTCTCATTTTGTGGAGTACCAATCATTCCACTATCTCGCCATTTTTTGTCTGGTGCACCTAAAAATCTATAATCTTTAATACCTAGCAGTTTCATTGCATTCTTAAGCTCAATTTCCCGATGCTCACCAAGTTTGTCATCTCTGTTACTTGCTAAGTGAGCCAGATTTTCAACTAAGACTTCACCTTCTTCGCCGCGAGTACAGGTTACTAGAGTTACTTTTACTCCCTCTTGAGCATACTTCGCCATTGTTATACCGTTGTTGATCGTCTCATCATCTGGATGAGCATGTACAAGTAGTAATCGCTTTTGTGTACTCACTGCCTCAATATAACTTGAAACTAATCAAATCTGACAATATCACTTAGGAATGATTAGAATTAAACAATGGTTGATGATAAATCTACTCGCTTACCTCGCGATGAACGTCGTGCGCAATTACTAGTTGCAGCACTTGAAGTTTTCACGGTAGCTGGATACCACTCTGCTGCTATGGATGAAATTGCAGATAGAGCAAATGTTAGTAAGCCAGTTTTATATCAACACTTCCCCTCTAAACTAGATCTTTATCTAGCAGTATTAGATTTACATATTGATTCATTAGTTTTTGCAATTCAAAAAGCTATTGCTTCAAATCGCGAAAACTCTTCTCGAGTTGCAGCAACTGTTGAGGCTTACTTTGGTTTTATCGATACTGAGGGTGAAGCCTTTCGATTACTTTTTGAAAGCGATATGAATCTGGAACCACAAGTGCGCGAACGACTAAATCGGATGACTTATGATTGCGCGGCGGCAGTAAGTGCAGTAATTTCGATTGATACCGGATTAGGAAAAGAAGAATCTATGATGTTAGCGGTTGGAATCATTGGAACTGTTCAAACTACAGCAAGACATTGGTTAGATCGTGACGGTAAAATTGATCGCAAGCGAGCTACTGAATTGGTAATGAATCTTATTTGGCGAGGAATATCAGGTTTTCCTAAATCAAAACCGTGAATTAGCAAAGTTTTGATTGAAAAGGTAGAGTATTGACATGGCAACTTCAAAATCAGTAGCAAAAACTTCAGCACGAACTGAGGTTAAAATTGGCATTTCAGATTCAACTCATGAAATAAATATTGAGTGTGCAAGTACTCAATCTGAGGTCATTGCTAAAGTTAATGAAGCAATAAAGTCTTCTGCAGTGCTTTCTTTGAGTGATACAAAAGGAAGGGAACTACTAGTACCTTCAAATAAAATTAGTTATGTTGAGGTAGGAGAATCAACCGACCGCAAGGTTGGCTTTGCTAATTAAGCAGTTATAACCCGCCTTTTATTTGCTTTTGACTCTAATTTTTCCCATTGTTCAGGGTTAGTTGTGTACTCACCTAAAATGTTTAACTTGCCATTACCGTGATAATCACTTGCTCCTGTCATGACTAGGTCAAAGCTTTTGGCTAAATTTATTAACTCTTTTTTTTCATCTGGATTATGGTCACGATGATCTATCTCAATTCCATCAAGCCCGGCATCAATTATTGAGCCAAAGGTTTCCTTAGAGATTACTCTGCCTCTGTGTGAAGCCATTGGATGGGCTATAACTGCTACCCCACCGGCTTGCTTTATTAACTCAATCGCTAGTTCTGGTGAAGGTGAATAGTGAGATACGTAATATCTAGAATTATTATGTAACATTTTTGTAAAAGCCTCATCTCTGCTCGAAACAACTCCTTTTTTTACTAAGGCATCTGCCAAGTGTGGTCGGCCTAGAGTTGCACCCTCTGAAAGTTGCTCCAGCACATCTGACATAGAAATATCTATACCAGCTTCATTTATTCGGGAAATAATCTTTTCCATTCTGCCAATTCGATTATCTCTAGTTTTTTCTAATGTATTCATTAATTCCTGATAGTTTGGATCAAACAGTAGACCTAGTACATGAACACTTACCCCATCCGTAGTTTGGCAAGATATTTCAGCTCCTGGTACAAGCGAGAGTCCAGGTCGTAGGGCAGCAGTGGCCTCTTGCCAACCACTTATAGAATCATGATCAGTAATTGCCAAAACTGAAATTCCACTTGCTAGCGCTTTGTTAACTAATT
>CAYFKM010000011.1:0-275 GCA_964344025.1 uncultured Candidatus Nanopelagicus sp.
CGCGACCTGGTGGACGACGAAGGAGAAGTGATACTGAGCGATACGCCTCAGCTTGTTTTGAAAGATCATCAAAAATAATCAATACATGCTGACCCTTATACATCCAATGCTGACCAATTGATGAGCCGGTGTAAGGAGCTAAGTATTTAAAGCCCGCTGGATCTGAGGCTGGAGCTGCCACAATTGTTGTGTACTCCATGGCACCCGCTGCTTCAAGGGCTCCTTTAACAGATGCAACTGTTGATCCCTTTTGACCAATTGCAACGTAAATACAT
>CAYFKM010000011.1:299-681 GCA_964344025.1 uncultured Candidatus Nanopelagicus sp.
CTGCTTCTTTGGATCACCACTCTTCCAGTTTTCCAACTGGTTAATAATTGTGTCTACTGCAATTGCAGTTTTTCCAGTTTGACGATCACCAATAATTAATTGACGCTGACCGCGGCCGATTGCAGTCATGGCATCAATAGCTTTAATTCCAGTTTGAAGTGGTTCCTTAACTGGTTGGCGCTGCACTACAGATGGTGCTTGAATTTCAAGTGCTCTAGTAGTTTCAGCTTTGATCTCACCTTTACCATCAATTGGACGACCTAAAGCATCTACTACGCGACCTAGGAATCCATCGCCGACTGGGACTGAGAGAATTTCTCCAGTACGACGAACTGTTGTTCCTTCTTCAATTCCGGTGAACTCACCCAAAATAACAACACCG
>CAYFKM010000011.1:691-19737 GCA_964344025.1 uncultured Candidatus Nanopelagicus sp.
TTTCAAACTTTAATAACTCATTTGTCATAGTTGATGGCAAACCTTCTACGCGAGCAATGCCATCACCTGCTTCAGTAACGCTACCGATTTCATCCTTGACGGCAGCACCTGGTTTGTATGCAGCGACATGTTTTGCCAATGCATCCCGAATCTCATTCGGGCTGATCTTTACTTCGGCCATCTTCTCTCTCTTCTCTCTTTAAATAACAGATACTTTTTTAGGCATCTGTTAAAACTAACCTACGAGCGATCTGCTCGCTTCTGCTAAGCGATTACTTATGGTGCCATCAATGACATCATCGGCATATCGAATTGATATGCCACCTAAAACCTTTGGATCGATCTCAATGTTCACATGTACCTGCTTACCCATTTGTTTGGTAAGGGCTGCTATTAAGGACTTTTTCTGTGATTCAGTTAGAGCAACAGCACTCTTTACATGAGCCACTAATCGATTACGGCTGATAGAGACATAATGGGAGTAGGTAGCCAATGTGGCATCGATATTTCGACCACGACGTAAGGCCACAACCCTTCTAAGTAGATTTAAAGTTGAGCCTGCATACTTACTCTTTATCACTGACTCTAATAGCTCTTGCTTGCCGGATTCAGACTCTGCTGATGAGTTTAGAATCTGGCGAAACTCTGGGTTTGCTACCAATATTTGAGCAAAATCAAATAATTGACTCTCAACCAACTCTAATTCATTGTTTTTATCCGCAGCAAAACTTTCAGCCTCAACCGCTAGATTCTCAATTGCATCAGCAATCTCAGATGGTGAAGACCATCGAAGCGAAACCGCCTGGGTAAATAATGAAGTGGCAGCAGCACCTAGATTTTTTCCAAATAAATTTGAAATTAGCTCACTCTTTGCCGCCGTATCTCTAGAGTTATCAGTCAATGCTCGGCGCAACCCAACGGAAGAGTTTAAAACTTCAAGAATTGTAAATAAATCATTAGCGAATTGAGCAGAATCAGTAGCAGAAAGTTTACTTACACTCTCTGCTAACGCTTTACGTAGAGTAAGTACTGATGCTCTACTTGTTCCGCCCAAAATTTTCATAATTACTTACTCTTCTCCAAGTCTGCAATAAATCGATCAACGATGCGGGATTGACGGACCTGGTCATCTAATGCTTCTCCGACAATCTTTCCTGCCAACTCAGTTGCCAATGCGCCAACTTCATTACGTAGCGCAGTAACTGCTTGTTGACGCTCTGCTTCAATTGCAGCAGTTGCGGCAGCAGTAATTCGGGCTGCCTCTTCCGCTGCCTTAGCACGCAGATCTTCAATTATCGCCGCACCTTGCGCTCTGGCATCTTCACGAATTTTTTGTGCCTCACCCCGAGCTTCATTTAATTGTGTTGTGTATTGGGTAAGTGCGCGCTCAGCTTCAAGTTGAGCCCGTTCAGCTTTTTCCATGCCGCCCTGAATTGCTTCAGTTCGAGCCGCGAATGCTTTTTCAAACATAGGCACAACTTTTGACCTAAGAACTAAGAACAAGAGTGAAAATGCAATAAAACCAACGATCAACTCCGCGGTGTGCGGAACTAATGGGTTAGCACCTTCGCCAGCTGCCCAGTTATTAAACTTAATTAAAGACATGTTTTATTTACTCGCGCCTTTTACAGTACGAAAGCTAAAACCAGACCAAATAGCGCCAAAGCCTCTGCAAGTGCGAAGCCAAGGAATGCAATCGGTTGCAAAACAGATCTTGCCTCAGGTTGGCGTGCAACACCGCTGATATATGCGGCGAAAATCATGCCAGTTGCGATTGCAGGTCCGATTGCAGATAGGCCATAACCGACCAGGTTGAGTGTGCCTGTCATTTTCTTTTCCTTCTTTCTTTGTTAGTTGTTTCTTTGGTTTTTTAGTGCTCATCCGCCAACGCGCCCGCAATATAGAGGGCAGTCAGAAGAGTAAAGATATACGCCTGTAGGCATTGGACCATAAACTCAAAAAAAGTTAAGGCGATACCGAAGGCAAAAGCAAAAGGTGAGACTAACTTGAGGCCAATTACTCCCTGTAATAAATGCTCCCCACCTAAAATAAATACCAGAAGCAGTAGGTGGCCAGCAAACATATTTGCAAATAGACGAAGTGATAAGGTCAATGGTCGAACTAGAAAATAGGTTGCAATTTCAATTGGTGTTAGCAGTATATATACCGGTTTTGGGACACCCGGCATAAACATTATCTCCTTTAGATAGGAGATTAAACCTTTGTGCTTAATTGCGACATAATGGAAAATCACAAAAGTGAAGAGAGCAAGTACATATGGAAAGCTAACCCGTGACATTGTAGGAAACTGTAAAAATGGAATAATTCCAAAGAGGTTATTAGTTAAAATGAATGTAAATAAGGTAAATAAATACGGAACAAACCGCATGAATTCATGCCCAATTACATCTCGAGCTAAATCATTTCGGACAAATGAGTAAATAGATTCGCCTGCAAACTGAAACTTGGATGGCACCACCGCAGCTTTACGAGCTGAAAGAATAAAAAATACTGAGATCAGTATTACGGAGAAGAATGCTAGAAATACTGGTTTTGTTGTAAATGGATTATCACCAAAAACTGGCGGCAAATTAAAATCTGCAGTGCTAGGTGGTTTGAAACCATCTTCACTTGCTAGATACACGCCCACTTAGATCTCCTGAATTTTGAATTCTTGGACTCACCTAGCCGGAGGGGATAATCGGCTACGGGCGAAACCCTATTAGGTATGGCAGATTAATGTGAAATTAGGAGGGGTAAAAATCCCTCGCCCAATGCTGAGAGTATCTTTTTGGTGATCTTAATCGCGTCCAAAGCGAAGCCATACTAGATAAATTGAAGCCCCAGCACCCAGAAGTAAACCAACCAAGACAAAGTATGAGGTATCTAGCCAGTTATCGACTCCCCAGCCAATTCCGCCCCAAATTACAAGTCCAGATAAAAGATAGCCAACAATTGACCAAAGAGCATTCTCTTCATTCTTTGAATTATTTTGATCCCCACTATTTGGATTCTTTTTGCTCACTGTCAATCTCCTTTTGTCTTTGGCAAAGGTAGCTGCGCTCTTAGTTTTAGAAAACTCCGTATTTCTCCAAGTAACCAAGCCATCGTAATCAAAATTGCACAGATTGCAAAACTACCGCGGTCAACACTGCTGCGTTCAGTATATTTAGTGACCAAAAATAAAAAAACACCCATAAAGATAACTTTGGCAAAGTAGGAAAACATAGCCAGCGCCATAGTGGTTATTGGGTCTAGGTTTCGAGAAACTCTAGCCACAAGTAAATGGATGCTAAAAAATATTATTACTGTTATGGATGCTAAGGCAGCACCAATTGCACCTGATTTGCCGTTTATAATACTTAAAACAATTAGACAAATTAGCGCGGTAAGAACCGAGGGGATTATTGCGCCCCGCCAAAGTTGTGCATCACTATTGTTTTGATCTGACATTATTTCCTAACATTTTTTGTCTGACTCTTTATTACAATTATCGACGCTGCAAATATCAATGCCCCAGAAAATATTGCAAACCAAATTGGAGTGAATGCTGAAATCACTGTTGGGAATGCGAACATAGCAGTCCATAAATACAAAACTATTGTGGTGCGCTGCTGTGTTAAACCTAGTCTCATAATACGGTGGTGTAAGTGCTCACGATCGGCATCAAATGGTGATCTGCCAGCCCGCACTCGACGCAAAATTGCCATAACAAAATCAAGTAACGGAATCGCCAGAATTGAAAATGGCAGTAACAATGGCAGTAATGCATTTCCACTATTGCTTTCAGTTATCGCTGAGGCATCAACCTGGCCGGTCAAAGTTATAGCGGAAGCACTAATTAGCAATCCTAAAAACATCGCCCCAGAATCGCCCATGAAGATTTGGGCGGGGTGAAAATTATGGGGTAAAAATCCAAGACAAAGTCCAACAACAACTGCGGTAATAAGTGATGGTGCACCAGCTCGATTTAACCCATTAATTACTGCCAATAAATATGAAAAAGCAAAAAATGAGGCAGCGCAGATTAGTACGATTCCGGTCGCAAGCCCATCTAGGCCATCGACAAAATTAATCGCATTTATTACTACCATAACAAAAATAACTGTCAGTAACTGACCGATATTGGTTGGCAGTGTAGTAATTCCATTAATTGGCAACCATAAAATTTGGATTCCATAAATTAAAAGTATGCCAGCGGCTAACGCTTGGCCCGCAAATTTGGTAATTGGATCTAAATCAAATCGATCATCTAACATTCCTAGAAATAAGATAAAGGTGCCACTTAAGAATATTCCGATAGCTTCACGACCAAAAGATTTATTTATAAGCGGTAAATAATTTGCAATTACTAAAGTCAGGGCCATGGCAAACCACATTGCCAAGCCGCCCCATCTTGGAGTGGGCTCTAAGTGAACATCTCTTGATCTAATCGCTGCGACAGCACCAGATTTCACCGCTAAATCGCGCACCAATGGCGTTACCAAATATGTAATTATCGCTGCCAGTAAAACCGTTACTAGGTACTCGCGCATCTAGATCTCTTTAGATACTAGGTTCAGGGTAAACCGAAAATCTCTTTGTTAATTGATGTACTTCAGATTTTATCTCCTTGGCTTGATTCTCATCATCGCCATTCTTAATTGCACGAGCTATTAAACTTGCAATTATTTTCATTTCATCCCTACCCATGCCTTGGGTAGTAACCGCAGCTGTTCCAACTCTAATACCACTTGAAATTGCTGGAGATTCTGGATCAAATGGAATTGAATTTTTATTTAATGATATTCCAGATTTACCACACCTTTCATCGGCCACCTTGCCATTTACACCGGTTGATCTAATATCAATTAAAGCTAAATGGGTTTGCGTTCCACCTGAAACTGCTCGCATTCCTTCACTCTGCAGGTCGCTTGCAAGTGCTTGGCAATTTTCAATAACTTTTTTAGCGTAATTTTGATAGGCAGCAGTTGCGCATTCTTTTAAAACCACCGCTTTACCAGCGACCGCACTCATGATCGGTCCACCCTGCATTCCTGGAAATATTGCCTTATCGATTGCTGCAGCATGCTTTTCTTTGGATAAAATCATGCCACCACGTGGCCCGCGTAAAACCTTATGGGTAGTAAAAGAAACAACATCTGCATAAGGAACTGGAGATGGAATAGCCTTTCCAGCAACTAGCCCAATAAAGTGGGCAGCATCGACCCACATGATCGCGCCAACTTCATCACAAATTTGTCTTACCTTTTCAAAATCAATCAAACTTGGATAAGCAGTTGCACCCGAGCAAATCATCTTTGGCTTATGTTCACGAGCTAAATCTCTTAACTGGTCATAGTCAATAAGTTCATTATCCTGCCGCACACCATATGAAACTACGTTAAACCATTTACCAGAGAAGTTAACTTTCGCACCATGTGTTAAGTGACCACCATGCGGTAATGACATCGCTAGCACAGTATCGCCTGGTTTTGTAAATGCTTGATAAACCGCAACATTGGCACTTGCACCGGAGTGAGGTTGCAAATTTGCATGCTCTGCACCAAATAAATCTTTGGCTCTTTGAATACCAATTAATTCAACCTTATCTACCTCTTCACAACCTCCGTAATATCGCTTACCTGGATAACCTTCAGCATACTTATTAGATAATGTTGAACCCATAGTTGCTAACACAGCAGAAGATGTGAAATTTTCGCTTGCAATTAATTGCAAGTTATGGCGTTGACGCTCTAGCTCAGAGATGACAACAGAGGCAATCTCTGGATCTTGTCGCTCAAGGGCATTGAAATCAGGACCATAATATTTTTCACCTCGAGCCATGGGAATAGCCTAAAGGTTTGCAGGCAAAATGGAAGGAATTAATACTTGTAAATCTGAAAGTGAGAGTGCACCTTCTCGTATAAGTGTGATCTCATTCTCAGAAAATTTAAGAATTGTGGTTGCAGGACCGGTCTCTAAAATTCCTTCATCAAATACCGCCCCAACATCTGCCTCGCTAAATATTAGCTCTGACAAATCAGTAATAACGGTATTACCAGCAAATGCAATTGATGCAGATGCAAGTGGACCAGTTGATTCTAAAACCTTACTTAGGAAATCTCTTTTTGGAATCCGAACATTTATAAAACCTAATCTTCGCTCATCACCAAGATCCCAAGTTAGACCTGCTTGGGGCTTTAAAGTTACCGAGAGTAATCCAGGCCAAAATTTTTTTAAAACATCAATTTGCATTTGAGATAACGGTGCTGCAATACCAGATAGGACATCTATATTTTTAATGAAAACCTGAGATGCGACTCCAGCCTTATCTCTCCTTAATATGTGAATTCTTTTTACCGCATCTGTGTTAAATGCATCTGCCAAGTAAACATAACCAAACTCAGCAGCCACAATTATCACTTTGCCATTATTTAAATATCTAGTGGCTAGCGAAACTGCTTCGTTAAACTTACTTTGCTCTGATGTGAAAGCTCTAATTCGCTCTGCCAATTTGATTACCGCCTTCGCGCACTAGTAAATCTATCTCTACCAGTTAGATCGGCATGAGTCTGCGGCAACTTAAAATCTTGATTTAGCACTTGCTTTATCAATTCAGCTTGTTTTTCATGGTGCTCAATTATCAAAATACCATCTGGCTTTAACAATCTGGCAGCTGCCTCAATAAATATTTTAGGAACTTGCATACCGTCTACTTTTCCACCTCGAAGAGCAAGTTCTGGTTCAAAGTTTTCAACCTCATTCGGTAGCGGTTCATCATTTGGAATATATGGTGGATTTGCAACAACCATATCTGCCTTAACTCCTGGCAGGGCGGTTTGTACATCCTCAATAACGACTCGAATTGGTAGATCATATTTTGCTATGTTCTTGTTTAACCACTCAGCTGCTTTTTCAGATTTTTCTACCGCAACAACTGAAACTTTTATATTCTTAAGGGAAGCTTCACTTGCAATTGCTATTGAAATTGCTCCGCTGCCAGCACCTAGATCAACTACGCTTTTGGCTAGATCTTTATCATTAACTGAAGTCAAAAAACCTATTGCCCGATCAACTAAAACTTCAGTCTCTGGCCGCGGAATCAATACTCCTTCGCCTACCTCTAAATCTAAGTATCTAAATGGTGCACTACCAGTTATATATTGGACGGGACGACCTAATAAGCGTTGACTGATTAGTTCATTGTATTCGTTTGTAATTTTCTCCAACTCTATATTCTCTATTTCTAAGCCCTGGCTATGAATTTCTTTACGAGATACTCCCAATAAATGGGCTAATAAGATTTCAGCATCAACTAATGGAATTTTGTTTTTCTCAAATTGGGTAAATGCTGCTCTTAGCAACTCTTTCAAGAGCTACCTGCTGTTAATTTTGCGGTTCGATCAGCATCAAGTAGAGATTGGATTACAGCCTCCAAATCACCATTCATCACAGCATCTAGATTATTTGCCTTGTAATTTACGCGGTGATCGCTCAATCTATTCTCTGGGAAGTTATAAGTCCTTATTCGCTCACTTCTATCTACAGTTCTTACTTGGTTTTTTCGTTCGGCAGCCGCTGCTCGTTCAGCTTCTTCTTGAGCTGCTGCAAGCATGCGAGCGCGCAAAATTCGAAGTGCTGATTCCTTGTTTTGTAATTGACTCTTTTCGTTTTGGCAGGAAACAACAATGCCAGTTGGGATATGTGTAATTCGCACAGCTGAATCGGTGGTGTTTACACTTTGCCCACCTGGACCAGATGAGCGATAAACATCTATTCGCAAATCATTCATATTAATATCTACATCAATCTCCTCTGCCTCCGGCAAAATTAATACTCCAGCTGCAGATGTATGAATTCTGCCCTGAGATTCAGTCTCAGGTACTCGTTGCACTCTATGGACGCCACCTTCAAACTTTAATTTTGCATAGGGAGTTTGTCCTGGCTTTGCTACACCTTTTGATTTAATTGCTACTGACATATCTTTGTAGCCGCCCATATCACTGGGAGTGGTATCGATTACCTCAACTTTCCATCCCTGTTTTTCAGCATATCTTGAATACATTCTAAAAAGATCACCAGCAAAAATTGCTGACTCATCACCGCCAGCTCCAGCTTTGATCTCCATAATTACATCGCGATCATCATTTGGATCTCTAGGAAGTAGCAACTCTTCAAGTAAAGCTGCAGCTTCATCTTTACTCTTTTCCAAAGCTGCAAGTTCAGATGTAAAAGCTGGATCAGATTCTGCTAACTCTTTGCCAGCATTAAAATCATCTTCGGCTAACTTGTAGGCGCGATATCCAGCAATAATCGGTCCAAGTTGTGCATATCGCTTACCTAAAGATCTAGCCCTATTTTGATCAGCATGAATAGTTGGATCTGCCATTTGAGCCTCTAATGACTCATACTCAGATAGCAATTCATTAACTTTTGAAAACCGCTCCATTTACATCCTCCTTTCAAATATAAAAAGCTAAATTAAAAAAGAGAGCACACAACATCGAATTGATGTCTTGTGTGCTCTCTTTAGAAAAACTACTTACCGCCGGTTTTATCTGCCTTTCCGAAACGCTCTTGGAACTTAGCTACTCGGCCACCGGTATCAAGAATTCTCTGCTTACCGGTATAGAAAGGGTGGCATACTGAACAAACTTCGACGTAGATTGAACCATTCTCCTTTGTACTGCGAGTGGTAAATACTTCACCACATCCACAAGTTACTTTGGTCTCTACATACTGTGGGTGAATCTCGTTCTTCATATTTCTCCTTGATTTTTACTGGATCAAATCTTCAAAGTGAAAATTTGTGAACCAGTAGGACTAGTGAAGCACTAGAGGAGATAAAGAATATCTGGAGTTTCTAAGCGGTCAAAATCTACGCTTATTAAGCCTCGCTGCTTTCCTTATTAGCAGATCCAGTTCCACTAGGTGCCTCTCCACCTGTTGTTGTCTTTTGAATTTGAAGTAGGAACTCAACATTTGATTTAGTTCCTTTCATCTTCTCAAGCAGTAACTCAAGTGCTTGTTGTGGCTCTAGGGCATGAAGAACTCGACGCAGGCGCCAGACAATACTTAACTCTTCGGTTCCCATAAGAATCTCTTCTTTTCGAGTTCCAGATGCAACCACATCGACTGCCGGGAAAATTCGCTTATCTGCAAACTTACGATTGAGAATAAGCTCCATATTTCCAGTTCCTTTGAACTCTTCAAAAATAACTTCATCCATCTTCGATCCAGTATCAATTAATGCAGTTGCTAAAATTGTAAGAGAGCCACCATTTTCGATATTTCTGGCAGCACCAAAGAACTTCTTTGGTGGATAAAGTGCTGCTGAATCAACACCTCCAGACAAAATACGTCCAGATGCTGGAGCTGCGATGTTATATGCGCGACCTAAGCGGGTAATTGAATCTAGTAAAACCACTACATCATGACCTAATTCCACTAACCGTTTTGCACGTTCAATCGCTAATTCCGCAACTGATGTGTGATCATCTGCTGGTCGATCAAAGGTGGAAGCAATAACTTCGCCCTTTACCGATCTTTGCATATCCGTTACCTCTTCAGGGCGCTCATCTACTAACACCACCATAAGGTGACACTCTGGATTGTTTGTAGTAATTGCATTTGCAATTGCTTGCAACACCATGGTCTTACCAGCCTTAGGTGGAGAAACAATTAGACCACGTTGACCTTTTCCAATTGGTGAGATTAAATCGATAATTCGAGTAGTTAAAACATTTGGCTCAGTTTCAAGACGAAGTCTCTCTTGTGGATATAACGGAACTAACTTAGTAAAATCCACTCGCTCTTTTGAATTTTCTGGTTCAACGCCATTAATAGTTTCGACTCTAACTAACGCGTTAAATTTTTCTCGTCTTTCGCCCTCTTTGGGTTCACGAACTGAACCAGTTATTACATCACCTTTACGCAGAGAGTATTTTCTAACTTGCTGAAGTGAAACATATACATCATTTGGTGACGGCAAGTATCCGCCTGTTCTAATAAATGCATAGCTATCTAAAATATCTAATAGTCCACCAACTGGTAGCAATACATCATCAGGACCAATCACTATTTCGCGCTCTTCACGGTGTCCGCGGTCACGATTTCGATCACGTCCTCGATCTCGCCCACGATCTCGACGATGATCTCGACCACCAAAGCGTCGATTTTCGCCGCGATCTGAATCTGAATAATTGTTTGACGAATTATTTGAATTATTCACAAAGTTATCTGATCCGGAGTCATTTGCTTCAGAATCAGAGTTATTGTTTCGATTGTTCCTATTATTTTGTCGTTCCATACGACGAGCCTCTCGTTCATTTTTGGCAGCTTCGCGATTTGCTGCTTGCAGGTCACCAATAGCTTGGACTAACTCTGCCTTCTTTAAAGTGGAAGCATTTTCAATTCCCAATTGCCCGGCAACTTTCTTAAGATCACCTAATGCCATGTCCACTAACTCAACCGCATCTGTGCGGTTGGTTTTTTTCTTTTCTACCATCTATCTACTGCCATTCTTTCTGATTATTTATCTTTATGTGAGTTGCCCGCAAAAAATATTTTATTTAGGGATTTTTTGGGATTTAAACTGTCGCACTTTCCGACCGACCTAAATCTACCACAACAAGATAGGTATTGCGAAAAAACGCTATTGCGCTCCAGTTTTTGCGATGGCTAGCTTCATTGCGCTAAAGCCGGGGGCTAACGCTGGAACTTGGTCAATTTCATCTTCACTATTTGCATACAAGACCATAACTGATGGCCCAGCTCCAGAAACCACCGCTGCAAGCCCTGCTCCTCTTAACTTATCTACTAATGCAATACTCTTTGGCATCGCAGATTGGCGATAGCTTTGGTGAAGTAGATCCTCAGTTGCAGTAAAAAGTAAGTCAGGTCGTTCTGCAAGTGCGTGTACAAGTAAAGCCGAACGTGATGAGTTGAGGACAGCATCTTGGTGAGAAATGCTTTCAGGCAATAACTTTCTAGCCTTGGCTGTTGCTAGTTGATTATCAGGAATTAGTAGCAACGCTTTAATTCGCTCATCGACTTTTAGACTTACAGCTCTTCCAATATTTTTACTCTCACCAGATGAATTTGTGGATTTTTCAATCCAAGCAATTGTTGCTCCACCATAAAATGCAGCGGCAACATTATCTGGGTGACCTTCTAACTCTGTAGCTAAAGTGATTAAATCATCATCACTCATGTACTGCTCACCAGTTAGTACCAATGATCGAGCTAGTGTTAATCCACCAACAATTGCACTAGCTGACGAACCAAGACCTCTGCCATGTGGAATTACATTTAAGGCTCTTAGTGCAATACCTGTCGGTTTAGCACCCATATGTTCAAATCCTCTTAGCATGGATTTAATAACTAAATTTTTCGAATCTTTCTTAACTTCATCTGCACCCTCACCACTTACATCAACATCAAAATTTGGTTCATCTAAGATTTGAGCTGCATATCGATCTCGTAACTCTAAAGCTAGCCCGAAAGAGTCAAAACCAGGACCAATATTGGCACTACTTGCTGGCACGCTAACTTGTGCCATAGTTGCTTTGAAAGTCAATCCACTATTTACTTTGCGAGTTGCCACTACTTTAGACCAATCACTTTTGCAGCTTTTTTCACATCTACCGAGATAACAATTGGTTTTCCAGCAGAGTTTAAAACCCACTGAACATCTTTTAATCCATTACCGGTAACCGTAACTACGATTACCTGTCCTTTGGGTAGTTTTCTTTGCTCTTTTTTCTTAATTAAACCGGCTAAACCTGCCGCACTTGATGGTTCAATGAATACACCCTCTTTAGCAGCCACTAATCGATATGCAGTTAAAATCTCCTTGTCAGTTACGGAATCAATTAATCCTTTCGATCCTACTTGTGCTGCCACTGCTTGATCCCATGAAGCAGGATTGCCAATTCTAATTGCAGTTGCAATTGTCTCTGGATTTTTAACAATTTTATTTTTAACTATTGGAGCAGCTCCTGCTGCTTGAAAGCCCCACATCATGGGTAAATTGCGAGCTAAACCAGCCTTCTTATACTCCTGATAACCCTTCCAATATGCAGTTATATTTCCAGCATTCCCAACTGGCATGACATGAATATCCGGAGCAGTATTTAACATATCTACTACCTCAAAAGCAGCAGTTTTTTGTCCTTCAATTCTGAATGGATTTACCGAATTAACTAGAGAGACTGGATAATTTTCTGACAAGTCTTTAGCTAAAGTTAAGCAATCATCAAAATTACCTTTTACTTGCAAAAGTACAGCACCGTGTGCAATTGCTTGAGCTAATTTTCCCATTGCAATTTTTCCTTGCGGCACTAATACCACTGGCTTCATACCAGCTTTTGTTGCATAAGCTGCAGCTGATGCACTTGTATTTCCAGTTGATGCGCAAATTACAGCCTTAGCGCCATCCTCTGCTGCTTTTGAGATCGCCATTGTCATACCACGATCTTTAAATGAGCCAGTTGGATTTGCGCCTTCAACCTTTAGCCACACCTCATTTCCTAACAACTTAGAAAAGTACTCTGCATGAACTAAAGGAGTGCCGCCCTCACACAAAGTTACGATTGGAGTTTGATCAGTTACTGGCAGCCAACTTCTATACTCATTAATTACACCGCGCCATTGGTGAGCACCGGATTTTTTACCAAATAAAGTACCTAGCTTCATCAGTTGAAACCCTCAACCCTTAAAACGCTGGCAACATCAGTTACGGCGGATAACTTGCCCAGATCTGTGACAGTCGCGCTAAGTGCAGATTCAGTTGAACTATGAGTCATAACAATCAACTCTGCTTTATCCCCAGCTCCAGTTTGGCGAACAGTTTGAATTGAAACTTGGTGAGATGCAAAAACGTGAGCAACTGACTCTAATACACCTGGTTTATCGGCCACATTTAATCTAATTAAATACTTTGTTTTAGTCTGACCAATCTGGGCAATTTTAAGATCGGCGTAATCACTCTCTTTAGGACCTAGTCCACCTGAAACTTTATGTCTGGCAACTGCAACTAGGTCTCCAAGAATTGCACTAGCGGTTGGTTCCCCGCCAGCTCCTCGACCATAAAACATCATCTGTCCGGCAGCTTCTGCTTGAACAAAAACAGCATTAAATGAATCTCTCACCGAGGCCAATGGATGCTCGCGCGATATTAAAGCTGGATGAACACGGACTGAGATACTGCCATCTGCTGTTAATTCTGCAATTGCCAATAATTTAATTACCATATCGATTGCCTTTGCAACTTTCACATCAGTTGCGGTAATTTTTGAAATACCCTCTCGATACACATCAGAATCAGTTACCCTTGAATGAAAAGCTAAGCTAGCCAAGATTGCAGCTTTTGCAGCAGCATCAATTCCTTCGACATCGGCAGTTGGATCAGATTCCGCAAATCCCAAATCCTGTGCTTGTTTTAATGCTTCAGAAAATGCTGTGCCATTTTCATCCATCTTGGTAAGAATGTAATTAGTTGTACCGTTTACAATTCCCATAACCCTTTGAACGTGATCTCCTACTAATGATTCTCTTAATGGCCGTAGGATTGGAATAGCACCTGCAACTGCTGCCTCATAATATAAATCAACATTTGCTTGATCAGCTGCTTCATATAACTGAGCACCATGTTTTGCTAATAGCGCCTTATTTGCGGTAACAACTGATTTTCCATTTTTTATTGCAGTCAAAATCAAATCCTTGGCCGGATCTATTCCACCAATTACTTCAATTATTAAGTCAATCTCTGGATCAGAAACTACAGAATTGGAATCAGATGTTAATAAATTACTAGCAATTCCAGCTCGTTGTGTTTTTGCATCTCTGACTGAAATTTTTACCAGCTCTAAATTTGCACCTGATCTAGAGGATAGATCGGCTTTATTGCTAATGAGTAATCGAGCAATTTGCTGCCCAACCACGCCACAGCCAAGCATTCCAATTTTGAGCGTCTTCATAGAGTTAATTATCTCAAACTTATGACAGTTGCCGTGGCGCTTGCACTACATCTAAATTGAGCAGATCTTGCTCATTTTCCCGTCTCAATATCAATCTAGCACTGCCATTTTGGACTGCAACTACTGCTGGCCTTGGTACATGGTTGTAATTACTAGCCATACTTCTGCTGTATGCACCAGTTGCAGGAATTGCCAATAGGTCACCAACTTTGAGATCTTTTGGCAAATCTAAATCTGAAATCAAAATATCACCAGATTCACAATGCTTGCCTACAACTCTTGATTTAACTGCAATTTCATTCGAACTTCTATTTGCTATAAATGCTGAGTAGGTCGCGCCATATAGTGCTGGGCGAATATTGTCACTCATTCCGCCATCTACTGAAATGTACCTTCTAATTGATCCATCCTCTAACGTCACATCCTTAGTGGTTCCAACCTTATAGATTGTCGTTGTAGTTGGACCAACTATTGCTCTTCCGGGTTCAATTGCAATTTTAGGAATTGAAATATTTAATCGCTGACATTCAGTTTTAATTATCTTAGCAACAGTCGGAATCACTTCCTCTGGTGAAATTGCTCTCTCTTCACGAGTATAAGCAATTCCATAACCACCACCAATATTTAATTCAGCCAACTCTTTCCCATATTTACTTTTAAAAGAGGCAAGTACTTCAAGTAGGCGTTTCGCTGCAACAATAAAACCTTCTACCTCAAAAATCTGGGAACCAATATGACAGTGAATTCCAGCAAGTTCTAAATTGCCATCGCTCATACACTTATCAATTGCATCGGCTGCACCTCCAGAAGCAATAGAGAAGCCAAATTTCACATCCTCATGAGCAGTAGAAATAAACTCATGTGTATGCACCTCTACCCCTGGAGTTAGCCTTAAGTAGACTTTTTGAATTTTGTTTAAACTTTTTGCAATACTAGAAACTCGATTTATTTCATCAAACGAATCAAGAACTATTACGCCGACTTTTGACTCTATAGCTAACTGAATTTCACTCTCCGACTTATTATTCCCGTGAAACTCGATATTTGATGCTGGAAATTTTGCAGCTAGTGCAACTAAAAGTTCACCTGCGGTGCAGACATCAATACTTACATTTAAGTCTTTCAACCACTTTGCAATTTCAACACTAATAAATGACTTGGCGGCATAGTAAAGATTACTGTCTGTAAATTCAGCCTCTAGCGCATATTTCCATGCCCTAATTCGTAAATAAAAATCATCCTGGTCGATTACAAATAGTGGTGACCCAAACTCAGCCACTAACTTTTCTGCTGTACAGCCAGCAATTGATAGCTTTCCACCGAATTTATTTTCGTTTTCTAATTTTAAATTGCTGGAAAACAACCCAGTTGGGTAATTATTTGCAGCCATTACATTTTCTCCGGAGCACTAACACCCAATAAATCTAATCCATTACTTATCACTTGTGCTGTAGCCTGACATAAAATGGCTCTACTTGAATTTAAATTCGTTGGTTTTTCATCCCCAAGCGGAAGTACTCTACAGTCATTGTAAAAGCGGTGATATTGACCAGCTAACTCCTCTATATATCTTGCAACTCTATGTGGTTCTCGCATCTCAGCTGCTGAAGCAACCACTCTAGGAAACTCTGCCAATAATCCAATTAACTCACGCTCACGCTCATGCACTAAGAGCTCTGGCTTAAAATCATTAACATCAGATTTAATCCCCAGCTCCTTCGCATTTCGTAAAACAGCGCAGATGCGAGCATGGGCATATTGAACATAGTAAACCGGATTATCATTTGTATTTTTACGAAGTAAATCCACATCCATCACCATTGGGGTATCCGTTGGATATCTTATTAATGTATATCTAGCGGCATCTTTACCAACCTTTTCCACTAATTCCTCTAATGTAATTATGGTGCCAGCACGTTTTGAAAGTTTTAACTCTTCTCCACCCTCAATAATTTTCACCATTTGACCAATTAGAACCTCAACATCGCTGTCCGGATTATCTCCAGCACATGCAGCGAGTGCTTTTATTCTTCCAACATATCCGTGGTGATCAGCACCCAACATATAAATACAAAGATTAAATCCACGCTCTTTTTTACTTACGTAATAGGCAGAATCTGATGCAAAGTAAGCAAAGGATCCATCAGACTTAATCATTACTCGGTCTTTGTCATCTCCAAAATCGGTAGTGCGAAGCCAGGTCGCACCATCTTGTTGGTAAACATGACCTTGTGACCTAAGTTTTTGCATAGAATGGTCAAAGAAATTATTTTCATACAAAGATTTTTCCGAGAACCAAATATCAAAGTGGGTACCAAAATTATTTAGCACCCGATTCTGTTCATCCAGTTGCAATTTATAGCCGGCATCTCTAAATGCTGAAATTGATTCTACTTCAGGTAATGAGGAAAAAGTAGGGTGAGCTTTTACAATCGCTTTTGCTAATTCCTCAATATACGCCCCGTGGTAGCCATCTTCGGGCCGAGGTTGATTTAAGGCAGCTGCCCGAATTGAGGCACCAAATAGATCCATCTGATTGCCACGATCATTTACGTAAAATTCTCGAGTTACCTCAGCGCCAGCAGCGGATAAAACCCTACCAAGTGAATCTCCTACGGCAGCCCACCTAGTGTGTCCTAAGTGCAATGGCCCAGTGGGATTTGCACTAACAAACTCTAAATTTATTTTCTTTCCATCTAATAAATTACTAGTACCGTACTTACTTCCAAGTGAAATAATTTTAATGATACTTGCAGCTTGGCTTGCACTATCTAATGTGATATTTATAAACCCTGGGCCTGCTATTTCAACCTTAGTAATTCCAGCAGGAAGTAATAGGTTATTATCATTTAAACAATCAATAATCACCTGTGCAATCACCCTTGGTTGCGAATTTGCCTGTTTTGCTAAGGCAAGAGCGATTGAAGTTGCATAATCGCCGTGGTCGCGGTTTTTAGGACGTTCTAAAGTTAATTTTTCAGGTATTGCGCAGAGAATGGTTTTGGAATCTACGGCTATTTTCAGCGCTTTTAGAATTGCCTCTGCAACCCCACTTTGCACCGATTCTGCACTCATTTGAGCAAGGTTACCCGTTCAAGCTTGCTAAAGGTCGCTGAGTTTTGGTGATGCCGCCATTTAAGCCGTAATCTTTCTTCCTCACTTACTTGAAAAATGCGGGAGTGGTGAAATGGCAGACACGCAGGTCTTAGGAACCTGTGCTTCGGCGTGTGGGTTCAAGTCCCACCTCCCGCACCAGTTGTTTTTCATATCGTTGTAGGGAAGGCTATATACATGGCAGAGAAAAATTTTTTATCTTGGGTTGGGTTTAAGGGCGAGGATGCAAATAAACCTGCACCTTCACAAAACGCTTTAGAACGAATTCGTGAACTTGAGAGTCAATTAAATGACCTTCGCTCCCGTAAAGATATCACTGGCTTAAGCCGTGAAGAGTTTGAAATATTAGCTACTGAAACTGCTATGAGCATGATCAAGTCTGCTCAACAGCGCGAGGCTAAAGCCAATGCCGCTGTTAGTCGCTTAGTTAGTGAGACAAATAGAAGTGCTAAAGAAAAAATAGAAAGCGCTGAAGCAAAAGCAAAAAATATTCTTTCTTCTGCAGAATCTCGTGGTCGTAAGTACATTTCAGCTGCTGAAAATGATGCTGCGGATTTAATTCTAAATGCTGAAGGACAAGCAGAGGAGGCATTAAATAAAGCTGCTAGGGATGCCTCACAAATTACCTCTGCAGCAAAAAGAGATGCCCAAAAATTAGTAGAAGGTGCTGCCAGAAATATTGTTGATTACCGATCCTGGTTGTCTTCTGCAATTTCTGAGGCTGAGAGATTACATAGAACCCAGAATGCCTCCTTAAACGCAGCTGAACATGCTATCCAAGAATCTCGACAGAAATTAAAGCATGCCTTTGACCGACTATCTCAGCTGCAAATGGATATTAATGCAAATCTAGATGGCGCTAATAAACCAGTAAGCAAAACTTATGTAGCAGGAGCGGGTAAAAAAGCTGCAGCTGCTGCAGCAAGAAAACAAAAAGCTATAAATAATAAAAATAGTAAAAAGAAAAAGAAGTAATATTAAATTGAAGTTAAATACTTCAATTTCAGGATAGTTTTATGAGCACAAAACATATTACGGGAAAAATTGGCGTTCGCTACATTTCATCAATTGATGGCTTACGTGCAATTGCGGTAACTGCGGTAGTTCTCTATCACTTAGGAATTTCTTGGATTCCAGGAGGATTTTTAGGAGTAGATCTATTTTTTGTAATATCGGGTTATGTAATTACTAGATTAATTTTAGATTCAATTAACCAATCAAGTGCGCTTGATCTTCGTGCATTTTATGCGGCAAGAATTCGTAGAATTTATCCAGGATTTATTTTTATGGTTATTTGCACCATTATTTTTATTGGAGTTTGGGCACCAGAAGCAATAAAGAGATTTTTAACTGATTTACCCTATGCATTAACTGGAACAATGAATTGGGCGCTGGTGGCTCGTCAACAAGATTACTTTGAAAGTATTGGTAGACCGCCACTACTCCAACACACCTGGTCATTAGCTGTTGAGTTGCAATACTATTTAATTTGGCCAATTATTTTGCTAACAGTTTTAAAATACTTTGGAAAGCGAAATATTGCCCGGATAGCTTTAATTATTGCCATGGTTTCAGGTGTTACATTATTTTTGGTCTCACTCCGACTTGATCAATCTGGTACTCAACAAATAAGCCATATTTATTTCGGAACTGACACACATTCCCTTGGCTTATTCCTGGGATCAGCACTTGCAGTCTCTTGGATACCTCAAAATTTAAGTGCGGACATTTCTAAGCGTGCTCAGGATGTAATTGATGGTATTGGAGTTGCGGGTTTACTTGGATTAATTACAACTTTCTTATTTATTAATGAAAAAAACCCAAGTCTCTACCAAATTGCATTCCCACTTGCTGGGATCTTTGGTTGCTTTGTCATTATTTCATTAGTTCATCCAGCCTCAAGATTTGCGCCAATTATTAGTACCGCACCATTTCGCTGGATTGGACAGCGAAGTTATGGAATCTATATTT
>CAYFKM010000012.1:0-19401 GCA_964344025.1 uncultured Candidatus Nanopelagicus sp.
TTTCTAGTTGGAATTGATGCAATCAAGCCGGCACTAATTAGCGGAAGTAATCCAAGAACTGTTAATAGGCTCATGCTGTCACAATCCAAGCTGTGGCAATTAAAGCAAGGGCACCTACAACCATCATTAATGCGTAACTTCGAACATATCCACTTTGTAATGCACGCAATTTTGTTCCTGCACCCACTGAAACTGCGCCTACAGACCTTACAAATCCGTCAATAACCAATAAATCAATTTGAAGTAATCTTTTAATTAAAGATTGACCTGGCAGCATAAATACTTTTTCATTTAGTGAATCTTGGAATAAATCATTCCGCGCTGCGGTGGTAAAAATTGATACTTTTTTAGGTGCTAAATCTGATTGATTACCACGATACATTCGAACTGCTAAATAGATTCCAATTGCAACTACAGTGAGTGTCATCGCAGATACTACATTCGGAGAGAAGAGCTCTTCCGCATGATGTTCTTTTAATGGATTAACTACAGGTTCAAGCCAATTGACTAAGCTTTTGCCTTTATACAGTAAGTAGCCAGAAGCTATTGAACCTAATGACAAAAGTGCAATAGGTATAAGCATTAGTGCTGGACTCTCGTGAGGCTCATCCTTATGGCCCCATCTTTCATTACCAAAAAAAGTAAGAATTACAACACGAGTCATATAGAAAGCAGTTATAGCTGCTCCAAGTAATGTTGCAATACCAAGTGCAATACCCTTTATTCCACCAGCATTAAGAGCAGTTTCAATAATCTTATCTTTAGAGTAAAAACCAGCAAAAGGTGGAACTCCAATAATTGCCAAATAACCTAAACCGAAAGTCAGGGCAGTAATTGGCATGAATTTTCCAATCCCGCCATACTTTCTCATATTTACTTCATCCTTCATACCGTGCATCACCGATCCGGCACCAAGGAACATACTTGCTTTAAAGAAGCCATGAGTTAGCAAATGCATAATTGCAAATGCATATCCAATTGGTCCTAATCCCGTTGCTAATATCATGTATCCGATTTGCGACATTGTTGA
Source organism: uncultured Candidatus Nanopelagicus sp. (assembly GCA_964344025.1). Taxonomy (GTDB): domain Bacteria; phylum Actinomycetota; class Actinomycetes; order Nanopelagicales; family Nanopelagicaceae; genus Nanopelagicus. The sequence goes on from CAYFKM010000012.1 coordinate 1,031, forward strand.
TGCAGCTAAAGCTTTTTTAATATCATCTTTTGCAGTTCCAATAATTGCTCCAAATAACAAGGTTACTGCGCCAACTGCTAACACCATTATCTGGGCTATTGGAGCCTCATCAAAGATAAAACTAGATCTTGTAATTAGATAAACACCTGCCGTTACCATTGTTGCTGCGTGAATCAAAGCTGAAACTGGTGTTGGTCCTGCCATTGCATCACCAAGCCAAGATTGAAGCGGAAATTGTGCAGATTTTCCACATGCTGCTAATAGCAACATTAATCCAATTGCAGTTAGTTGAGTTGTCGATGCACTTTCAGTTTGTGCTTTTATACCTGAAAATGAGACATCACCAAATGTGGCAAATGCGATCATAATCGCCAGCGATAAGCCAACATCACCAACTCTATTAGCTACAAAAGCCTTTTTAGCTGCCGTTGCGTAAGCTGGTTTTTGATTCCAAAAACCGATTAATAGGTAAGAGGCAAGTCCTACGCCTTCCCATCCAACATATAAATTTAAATAAGAATCTCCAAGTACTAGTAATAACATCGCGGCAATAAATAGGTTCAAATATGCAAAAAATCGTCTTCGGTCTAAATCGTGAGACATATACGATATTGAATAAATATGAATTAATGTTCCAACTCCAGTAATTAAAAGCACAAAACAAATAGAAAGCTGATCAAGTAATAGCGAAGCATCTACGTTAAATGAGCCAACCGATATCCATGTAAATAATCTTTGGCCTACTGCTCTATTTGCTTCAGGCCTTGCTTGCATAGCTAGAAACTCGATAATTCCAATTGTAAAAGTTGATGCAGAAACCGTAGTTGCTAATACATGGCCCCATGAATTTGCTTTTTTACCAGCTAGTAGAAGTAAAGCTGAACTAAACAATGGAAGCGCAATAAACCACACCAAATTTGCTGAAGTTTGAAGCATTATCTTTTCAACAAACTTGCATCATCAACAGATGCAGATCTACGAGAGCGATAAATAGTTACAATAATTGCTAGTCCAACAACTACTTCGCATGCTGCAACCACCATAGTAAAAAACGCAACCACTTGCCCTTCCAGATTGCCATTAATTCTTGCAAAGGTAACAAATGCTAGATTTGCCGCATTAAGCATTAACTCTATACACATGAAAACAACAATGGCATTACGGCGAACAACTACTCCGATTGCTCCTATTGTGAATAATATGGCTGAGAGGTAAAGATAGTTAGCAATTGACATTATTTATCTTCCTCTGGCTGATCTTTTAACTCATAATTAGAACTTTCAATGATGTCTCCCCGTGCCTGAAGTACTGCTGAGATTGAAGATGGCGCAGGATTACCAGAAGGTAGCAAAGCTGGCACATCTACAGCGTTATGGAGTGCATAAACTCCAGAGCCAGGCAATCCAGCTGCGTCCTTTAGCTCTCCTTTTCTAAATCGTGCAATTGCTAAATCTCGCTGAACAAATTTAGATTTTGCTTTTTGACTATGGGCTAACACCATTGCACCGACCGCTGCGGTAATAAGTAGAGCTGAAATTACTTCAAAAGCAAAGACGTATCTAGTGAATAACTCTACAGCTATCCCTTTAGCATTTCCTTCGGAGTTATTGACACTTAATCCTACGACTGGTCGGCCAAATGTTGCTCGTGATATTAGCGTAACAAGCAAACCACCAAATCCTAATGCTGCAACTATTGAAATAGTTCTTAATCCTTTAATACTTTCTTCTAAAGAATCTGAAGTATCAACTCCTACAAGCATCAAAATAAATAAAAATAGCATCATAACTGCACCGGTATAAACAACTATTTGTACAATGCCTAAGAAGAGTGCTTCTTGCGCTATATAAAATATTGCAAGTGTGACCATAACCCAAGCGAGCAATAGTGCGGAATGAACAGCTTTTTTAACTAACAACATTCCAATTGCAGCAACCACTGAAAGTGGAGCTAAAACAAAAAATAAATAGGATTCAGGTGATGCAGTTGTACCGACATCTAAAGCAAAATTAATCATTCTTAGCAATCCCTTGTGATGGATGAGAGCTGGTAACCTCACCGCGGTAGTAATTACTATCATCTGTATTTGGGTACATTGGATGTGGTGGTGGCACCATACCGGCACGAAGTGGGCCTAAAAGATCATCCTTTTCAAAAATTAATTTTCCTCGAGTGTTGTCAGCTAACTCGTACTCATTAGTCATAGTCAATGCCCTAGTAGGACAAGCTTCGATACATAATCCGCAGAAAATACAACGCAAGTAATTAATTTGATAAACCTTGCCATAACGCTCACCAGGAGAGAATCTCTCACCTTCTTTATTATCCGCACCCTCAACATAAATTGCATCAGCCGGACATGCCCATGCACAAAGTTCACAACCAATACATTTTTCAAGTCCATCAGGATGTCTATTTAATTGATGACGACCATGAAATCTTGGTGCGGTTGGCTCTTTAACCTCTGGATACTGGACTGTATTAACCTTCTTAAACATTGTTTTGAAAGTTACCCAAAAACCAAGTAATTGCTTTCCAAAACTAGCAGTATTTTGATTTGTAATTGGTGCCTTAGATTGATCAGCGTGAGCCAAACCAAATTCATCAGAACGTGGGACTAAATCATCAGCCATTTATCTGCTCCGCTCTTGAGTTCGGAATTGACGGTACTGGAAAACTCGGCTCGGGTGCCTTGATCTCTTTTGATGCTTTAGTTAATTCAGCTTTCTTGCGATCCAATAATGTTGTTATTGCAACATAAATCAACGCTATCGAGAATATAAATGTAGCTATTAATCCCTGTGATGCGCCTTGTTGTGACATAACCCTTAAAGTAGAAACAACTAAAATCCATGCCAATGAAAATGGAATTAAAACTTTCCATCCAAATTTCATAAATTGGTCATACCTTAACCTTGGGAGTGTTCCTCTTAGCCAAACAAAAATAAAAAAGAATCCTAGGACTTTTATAAAGAACCAGACTAAAGTGAACCAACCACCTAACCATTGTTCGGTAAAACCTAATCCTGGCAATGCTCGATATCCACCTAAAAATAAAGTGGTGGCAAGGGCAGAGACGGCAATGATATTTACGTACTCTGACAAAAAGAACAATGCGAACTTAAGTGATGAATACTCGGTGTGAAATCCACCAACTAATTCACCTTCGGCCTCAGCCAAATCAAATGGTGCTCTATTAGTTTCACCTACCATTGAGATTGCATAAATAATGAATGATGGGAAAAGTATCACTGCAAACCACCACTGATCTTGAGCTGCAATAATTTCAGATGTGGACATTGATCCGGCATAGATAAAAACTGCAACCAGAGATAATCCCATTGCAACTTCATATGAAATCACCTGGGCTGAAGATCTAAGTCCTCCAAGTAATGGGTAAGTTGATCCTGATGACCAGCCAGCCAACACAATTCCATAAACACCAACCGATGCAATCGCAAGCACATAGAGCACCCCAACTGATAGGTCAGTCATTTGCATAACTGTTGTATGGCCAAAGAAATTGACTTGTCCGGTAAGTGGAATCACAGCAAATGCCATAAAACATGCGGTAGTGCTGATAATTGGTGCAATAACAAATACAACACGATCTGCTGCTTTGGGAATCAAATCCTCTTTTAATGCCAGCTTAACTCCATCAACTAATGCCTGAAGTAATCCAAACTTACCTACTCTATTCGGACCACTTCTTTGTTGCATTCTTGCAACAATTCTTCGTTCTCCCCAAACTGACATAATGGTTAAGAAAACACAAACTGCAAATATTAAAACACCCTTTAGAACAATTACCCACCCTGGATCTTGACCAATTAATTCAGCATTACTCATGCTTTAGTTACCTTTACTACTGAGTTACTGACCACTGATAAGTTCCTAATCAATTGACTATTTAATGAATTTCTAGGAAGCCATACAGATGATTCGTCGATGTCTCCAATTTGGCACGGCAAAGTTATAGCTCCATAATTATTTGAAACCCTTACGTGCTCTCCACTTCTAACATTTAAAATTTGTGCTCGAGATTTACTTATAACAATTGTTGATTTCCTGGCGGTACCAGCCAAATTCTCTTCACCATCTTGCAGTGATCCTTTATCTAATAAATTTCGCCAAGAGATAAGGACAGCCTCCTCGCCACTTACTTTCTGAGCAGGTGTTGGATTTCGCGTTTTCATAGCACTACTTGGTCCGTCCCAATTTCCTATTGAATCTAGCTCAGCTCTTGCAGATTTAACTGTTGGTAAGTTAATAGATTTGCCCATTTCATCTGCAAGCATGGAAAGTATTCTCACATCACTTCGATTAAGAGTTTGATCGATAGCAGCCTCAAATTTACGAACTTTACCTTGCCAATCCATAAATGAACCGGATTTTTCTACAACAGCTGCCACTGGTAAAACAACTGATGCAATTTCTGTAATGTCACTTTGGCGAATTTCTAATGAAACAATAAATTTCTTAGATAATTTAATCTTTGCTTCAGCCGAGATATCCATTGGATCCACTCCAGCAATTAAAAGAGCCTGTAAATCCGAATTAATCATTTCATCAGTGCTCATTCCAGGTTCACTTGAAATTGAGTCAACCGACCATGCTGTAGCAATATCTACCCGAGCCGCAGGATCTGAAACTGATCTATTGCCTGGCAATATGTTTGGTAATGCTCCAGCGGCTATAGCTCCACGCTCGCCAGCTCTTCTTGGTACCCAACCTAACTTGGCTCCGGAATTAGATGCTAATTTTGCTACTGCAGACAATGCGCCTTCAGTTTCAGAAATTCTTTCACCCAATAAAATGACCGATTTGCCTGTTAGTCCAGAAATATTTGCAATAGCTTGAGTTTCATCTCCTGGAGTTGTTCTTATTAATTTAGCTTTGAGTTTCTCACTTCCACGGCTTGCTAGTGGAGCAATAGTTGTAACTTTTAATGATCGCTTATTTACTTGTTTGTAAATTCTAAGAAATACTATTGGTGACTCATCCTCAGGTTCAAAATTCACCAAGAGAATTTGATCAGCATTATCTATATCTTTATAAGTAGCTGTTAACTTGGCCGACTCAAGAAAATCTGACTCTTCCTGACTATGTCTGCGAGCGCGAAAATCAATATTATTTGTACCAAGTGCAACTCTGGCAAATTTACTGTAACCATACGCATCTTCGATTGTGGCTCTACCGCCGACCAGTACACCACTTCTAGAATTTTTTAATCCTTCGGCAGCTACAGCTAAAGCTTCTGGCCAAGACACCTCTTGTAATTGCCCGTTTGCATCCCTAACCATTGGAGCTTTAACTCGATTTTTAGCAACCTCATACTTGAACGCCCAACGACCTTTGTCGCAGTTCCACTCCTCATTTACATCTGAATCTTCTCCAGCAAGTCTTCTTAAAGTTTTACCCCGGCGAACATCGGTACGCATTGCACAGCCAGAAGCACAGTGCTCACATGCAGAATCTGTTGAGACTAAATCAAATGGTCGAGCTCTAAATCTATATGAGGTTCCAGTTAATGCTCCTACTGGACAGATTTGTACGGTATTACCTGAGTAATAAGAATCAAATGGTTCCTCCTCATAGATACCAACCTGTTGCAGTGCACCACGTTCATTCAATGTTATAAATGGATCACCTGCGATTTGTTCAGAAAAGCGAGTACACCTTGCACAGAGCACACACCGCTCTCTATCTAATAAAACTTGTGATGAGATTGGTACTGGTTTTTCAAAAGTGCGTTTGATTCCTTCAAATCTTGATTCTGGCCGGCCATTAGACATGGCTTGATTTTGAAGTGGGCACTCACCACCTTTGTCACAAACTGGGCAATCTAATGGATGATTAATTAAGAGCAACTCCATTACTCCCTTTTGGGCTTTATCAGCAACTGGAGAGGTTAATTGCGTCTTTACCACCATGCCATTTTCAACTGGAATAGTGCAGGATGCTTGCGGCTTAGGAAATGCCCGACCATTGATTTCTATATCCACTAAACATTGGCGACATGCACCAGCCGGTGCTAATAATGGATGATCACAAAAACGAGGAATTTGAATTCCAAGCTTTTCAGCTGCTCTAATTACAAGTGTTCCTTTTGGAACTGTAATTTCAAATCCATCAATAACACAAGTAATCATTTCAACCTGAACTTGTGACTCTGTTCCTAACTCTTGGATACTCATTTAACACCTGCAGTTTCAAACAAAGTTGAAGCCATTGGATCAAATGGACACCTACCAGCAGTCAAGTGATCTAAATACTCTTGGCGGAAGTACTTTAACGAAGAAATAATCGGGCTAGCTGCTCCATCAGCTAACGCGCAAAATGATCTACCCATAATATTGTCGCAAAGATCTAATAACTTATCTAAATCAGCTTCAGTACCACGACCCGCCTCTAAATCTTTAAGAACTTGAACTAGCCACCAAGTTCCTTCACGGCACGGTGTGCACTTGCCACAAGATTCATGTTTATAAAACTCAGTCCATCTTAAAACTGCCCTGACCACACAGGTAGTTTCATCAAATATTTGTAGTGCTTTAGTACCAAGCATTGAGCCTGCAGCAGATACACCTTCATAATCAAGCGGAACATCTAAATGTGCATCAGTAAATATTGGTGTTGATGAACCACCTGGTGTCCAAAACTTTAATTTATGCCCGCTTCTTACCCCACCAGAAATTTCTAAAAGTTGTCGCAATGTAATTCCTAATGGTGCTTCAAATTGTCCTGGATTATTTACATGCCCTGAGAGTGAATAAAGCGTAAATCCCTTACTTTTTTCAGTTCCCATACCTGTAAACCAGGCCACACCATTACTGATAATTGATGGTACAGATGCAACTGATTCAACATTATTAACTACAGTTGGTTTTGCATATAACCCGGCGATAGCTGGAAATGGTGGACGAAGGCGAGGTTGACCACGAAAGCCCTCTAGGGAATCCAATAATGCGGTCTCTTCACCACATATGTATGCACCAGCTCCAACATGAAGTACTAGTTCTAAATTAAATCCTTTACCGAGAATATTTTTCCCAAGAAATCCTGCTTTATATGCATCTTCAATTGCTTGTTGCACTCTTCTGACTACATGAGTTACTTCGCCTCTAATATAAATAAATGCGTAATTAGCTCTAATTGCATAGGAGCCAATAATTACTCCTTCAATTAATACATGTGGGTTTGCCATCATCAATGGCGTATCTTTACAAGTTCCTGGCTCAGACTCATCTGCATTTACAACAAAGTAATGCTCTTTGTTATCACCCTGTGGAATAAATCCCCACTTATTTCCAGTTGGAAAGCCAGCGCCACCTCGGCCACGTAATCCAGAATCTTTTACTAATTGAATAACCTCATCTGGCTGCATAGCGAGCGCTTTAGAGATTGCGGTATAGCCACCATTGCGCTTGTAACCTTCGATTGTAAATGAATCAGCTTGATCCCAACTTGCAGAAAGTACTGGAGTTAACTTACTCATGCTCCACCCTTTGCCTTCTTAAGCCCTATGAGTGAGGGTTGACCTGCCTGCGCACCTTCATTTGCTAATCCATCAGAGATTCCAGCAAGAACTGCAGAGTTTTGCTTCCAAGTTCTTAAAGATTTTGGACCGCGAGTTGGGGCTGGAGGGTTCCCTGCTCGAGCGCTATCTACTAAATCTTTTACAGATTGGACTGTTTGATTATCATAAAACTCCCATTTGACCATAACAACAGGTGCATAATCACATGCTGCATTACACTCAATATGTTCAACAGAAACTTTTCCATCACTAGTTACACCATTATTTTCAATATTAAGGTGTTCCTTAATTGATTCAAAAATTGCATCTCCACCCATCACTGCGCACAAAGTATTAGTGCATATACCAACATGGTATTCACCCACCGGCTTTGATTTATATTGAGTATAAAATGTAGAAACCGCAGTTACTTCAGCAGTAGCTAACTCCAACTTTTGGCCGATTAATTCAATTCCTTCATTTGTGACATAGCCATCAATAGATTGAACATAATGTAAAAGTGGCATGATGGCTGATCGTTTGCGTGGATAACGAGCAATAATTGAATCCATTATTGAAATTTGTTCTGGTGAATAGCCCATTAGCGATCAACTCCTCCCATGACAGGATCGATTGAAGCAACTGCAGCGATCACATCCGCCACCTGTCCACCTTCACACATTGCAGCGGTGGATTGTAAATTGTTAAATGATGGATCCCTAAAATGAACCCGATACGGTCTAGTTCCGCCATCTGAAACTAAATTGACTCCAAGCTCACCACGTGGAGATTCAATTGCGGTGTAAACCTGACCTGCTGGAACTCTGAATCCCTCGGTCACTAATTTAAAGTGATGTATTAACGCCTCCATTGATTCACCCATAATTTCACGGATGTGGTTGAGTGAATTACCCATTCCATCCGCTCCTACTGAAAGTTGAGATGGCCAGGCAATCTTTTTATCTGCAACCATTACTGGCTGTCCCTCTAATTTTTCTAATTTTGTTACACACTGTTCAATAATTCTTAAGGATTGTTCTAACTCTTGCATTCTGATTAAGAAGCGTCCATAAACATCACAAGTATCAGTAGTTGGAATATCGAATTGATAATCTTCATAACCACAATATGGCTGTGCTTTTCTTAAATCCCAAGCTAGGCCAGTAGATCTTAGAACTGGTCCAGTAATTCCTAATGTTGTACAACCAGCTAAATCAAGATAACCAATACCTTGAGTTCGTTTCATCCAAATTGAATTACCGATAAGAAGTTTCTCGTTATCTTTAAAATTATGCCGTAAATCTTTAACTGTTTGCTTAATTTTACTTAATGCTCCTGATGGCAAATCTTGAGCAACTCCACCCGGTCTGACATAAGCCATATTCATTCTTAATCCGGAAACTAACTCAAAAATATCTAATACTTTTTCCCGCTCTCTGAAGGCAAATATCATGGGTGAAAGAGCGCCTAGCTCTAATGCTCCAGTGCCAAGTGCAACCATGTGAGATGAGATTCGGTTGAACTCCATCATCATTACCCGGATTACAGTAGCTCTTTCAGTTACATCATTGGTAATACCTAATAATTTCTCAACACCTAAGCAGTATGCCGTCTCATTAAATATTGGTGACAAGTAATCCATTCTGGTTACAAAAGTTACGCCTTGGGTCCAATTTCTATACTCAGTATTCTTTTCTATTCCAGTGTGTAAATATCCAATACCACATCTGGTTTCAGTGATAGTTTCACCCTCTAGTTCCAGAATTAATCTAAGAACACCATGAGTCGAAGGATGTTGTGGTCCCATGTTTACAACTACTCGCTCTTCTTTAGTTGCACCAATTTCAGTTACTAAAGAATCCCAATCTCCACCAGTTACTGAATAAACTCTGCCTTCAGTGGTTTCTTGAGAAGATGCATATGGATCGGTGAAAGTAGTCATCGATAACTCCGACGCTCTGATGGAGCCGGCACAGTTGCACCTTTATATTCAATATTAATTCCACCTAGTGGATAATCTTTTCTTTGTGGATGTCCTGGCCAATCATCTGGCATCATAATTCGAGTCAAACCTGGATGGTTTTCAAAAATAATTCCAAACATGTCATAAGTTTCACGTTCATGCCAGTTTGTTCCTGCCCAAACTTCTACCAGAGATGGGATGTATGGATCCTTTTCTGAAACACAAACCTCTAATCTAATTCTTTGATTTCTAGTTATTGAGAGTAATGAGTAAATCGCATGCAACTCTCGCCCAGAATCATTTGGGTAATGAACGCCGTTGACACCAACACACATTTCAAATCTAAGTTCGTTTCTAAGAATTTTAGCTACTTCAAATAGGCGATCAGGCTTAACAAATAAAGTTAATTCACCACGATCAACTATCACTTTTTCTATCGCATCGCTAAATAATGGATACGCTCGCTCTAAATCATCGGCAACCTGATCGAAATAGCCACCGAATGGACGTTGGGTAGAACCTGAAATTACGGGTGAATTTACTAATCCACCAAAGCCAGAGGTATCACCTGATCCAGAAACGCCAAACATTCCTTTTTCACTCATGCCAACAACCCATTTAATTGATGTGTTGGTTTAGCAGCTAAAGCTGCGGCTTCAACCTCTTTAATTATCTTTTCCCTATTTGCGCCCAACTTTTCATTTCCAATTTGCTCATGCAATTTTAATATCGCATCCATTAGCATCTCTGGTCTAGGCGGACAACCCGGCAAATAGATATCTACTGGAATTACGTGATCCACACCTTGCACGATGGCATAGTTATTAAACATTCCGCCGGAAGAAGCACAAGCACCCATTGCAATTGACCATTTAGGCGCAGCCATTTGATCATAAATTTGTCGAAGAACTGGAGCCATCTTGTTACTAACTCGACCTGCAACAATCATTAAATCTGCTTGCCGTGGCGAGGCACGAAAAACTTCCATTCCAAATCTTGCCAAGTCATAACGACCAGCTCCTGCTGCCATCATTTCTATTGCACAACATGCCAATCCAAAGGTTGCAGGCCAAAGCGAATTTTTCCGCATATACCCGGCCAACTTCTCAACTGTTGTAAGTAAAAAACCGCTAGGCAACTTCTCTTCTAAACCCATACTTAATCCCATTCCAATCCACCGCGGCGCCAAACATATGCATAAGCAACAAACACTGTTCCAATAAATAATGCCATTTCAACTAATCCAAAAACTCCAAGCTGATCAAAAGTAACTGCCCATGGGTAGAGGAACACTATTTCAATATCAAAAACAATAAACAGCATTGCAGTTAAAAAATACTTTACTGGGAATCTTCCACCCCCTGCTGCTTGTGGTGATGGTTCTATTCCACATTCATAAGCATCAGACTTAGCTCTGTTATATCTTTTTGGTCCAGTCAGAGCAGCTGCTGCAACGGAAAAAATTGCAAATCCAAATCCAATGGCTCCAATAGCAAGGATTGGTACATATGGATTAAATGAGGGATTCATACGGTCAAATCCTATTGTTTACTGAAGGCGACTTTTACCATCTACGCCTTATACCCAATGTGAACTGCGACAATTCCAAAGGTTAGGTCCTGCCAAGCGATGCTTTTCCACCCGGCATCCCGCATTTTGGACGCTAACCCTTCTTGATTTGGCCAAGCCCTAATTGACTCAGCTAAATACACATAGGCTTCGGGATTTTTACTTATTTTTCTTGAAATAACTGGCAGAGCTTTCATCAAATAATTCAAGTAAATTTTTCTAAATAAGAAATTGGTTGGATGCGAAAACTCTGCAATCACAATCTTTCCACCAGATTTTGTTACACGTAAGGCATTTTTTAAAGCTAAGAGAGCATTAGAGGTATTTCTTAGACCAAATGAAATTGTAGTTACGTCAAATGTATTTTCTTCAAAAGGAAGATTTAAGGCATCTCCCTGAACAAACTTAATATCCTTGTTTCTTTTCTTTCCAATTTCTATCATTCCTTTAGAAAAATCAAGTGCTATAGCATCAGCGCCTAAATCAACTAGGGGCTTGGTGGATGCACCCGTGCCGGCTGCGATATCTAATATTTTCATGTCCGGGTTTGGACTTATGATTGAAGTAACAACTCTTCGCCAAGCTTTAGTTCTGCCTAAACTCAATAAATCATTTAAGAAGTCATATCTATTTGCTACACCGTCAAACATCTTTGAGACATCATCTGGGTCTTTATTTAGATTTGCTCGTACCACACCCCTATTCTTATAGGAGTAGGCTTATGGCACAAATCCAACAAATTAGGTGGCTTAACTAAATCATGTCTGTGTTAATAACTTCTGAAGTTCTAGGTGAACATCCCGTACTAACCTCAATTTGTACAGATTTAAAAATTTCAACTAACTGGGTTCGTGGTGGAGAAGGCTTAGTAGGTTTTGGTGAGTACAAAAGATTTGAAATTAGTGGGAAAAATAGATTCAAAGAGGCCAATGAGTGGTGGCAAAAACAATTGTCTACCCTAAACATTAATAATAATGTGCATGGAATTGGTACTGGTCCAATTCTTTTTACTTCATTCTCTTTTGATCCAGAAGATTTATCAGTTTTAATTATTCCAGAGATAGTAATCGGCCAAAAAGGTGGGAAATCTTGGATCACCTGGATAGGTGATGGTAAGCAACCAAAGATAAGTAAAATTATCAATTCAACAAGTAGTGGAATAATTACATGGGAAAACAACTCAGCATATGAGCAAAAATGGCAAAGCCAAATCTCAACAGCTGTGTCTGCTATCCGAAATGGAAGAGTAGATAAAGTAGTTCTCGCTCGAGACTTAACAGCCTCCTTATCGGGTGATATCAATTTAAACAATTTACTGCAACGACTAGAACTTAATTACCCCTCAACTTGGGTCTTCCTAGTAGATGGCTTAATCGGTGCAACCCCAGAGTTACTTGTTCGATTAAGTAAATCCATGATTACCTCAAGAGTATTAGCAGGAACAATTCAAAAAACAGGTAATGAAGATCGTGATTTAGCTCTTGCAGCATCACTTGCAAAATCTTCAAAAGATTTAGAAGAACATGAGTATGCAGTTAAATCTGTTGCTGATGCATTAGCGCCATTTTGTTCATCAACAAATGTACCTGAATCGCCATTTGTATTGCATCTTTCAAATGTGATGCACCTTGCAACAGATGTAACAGGTGTACTAACAGATAGTGCTAAAAAAACAGACATTTTTACATTGATTGAAAATTTACATCCAACAGCGGCAGTTTGCGGTACTCCAACCGAGGAAGCAAAAAAATTAATTAAAGAATTAGAGCAGATGAATCGCGATAGATACGCAGGGCCTGTTGGCTGGATTGATGCAAATGGTGATGGAGAAATTGCTATCGCATTAAGGTGTGGAATTATAAATAATAATAAAAAAAGTATTAGAATTTTTGCTGGATGTGGAATAGTTGCAGGCTCTGATCCTGCCACAGAGTATGCAGAAAGTCAGGCTAAATTAATGCCAATGCGTACTGCGCTAGAAACTCTTTGAATAATTTCCTTTAAATTCCTTGCATTTTCACTTCTAGTTGGAACAGAAACAACCACAATACTTAAACCATTAATAGGCTTTGAAATTATCTGATTTAATTCATCTAAATTAGAAACTCTAAGTGTTGAAACTCCAAATCCTTCAATAACTTTCACTAAATCTAAGTTGTGTGGAGTGCCAAATATTTGTTCAAAATTCTCTGCTTCAGATTGAGGAAGTATGGAAAAAATACCTCCACCGTTGTTATCGATTACAAAAATTCTGATATTCAATTTTGGTGAATTGGAAAGTGCTGAAATATCATGCAAAAAAGTGAGATCTCCCAATATTGCAGTAGTCGAATCAAATTTCTCAGCGATCCCAAATATGGTAGAGATATTTCCATCTATTCCAGCTAACCCTCTATTTGCGAATACTTCAATTCCACTGCGAGGGTGAACAAATGCTTCAACATCCCTTACCGGCCTAGATGAGCCAATAAAAACTGCGCTGCCATCAGTAATTCCCTCACAGATACTTGTGATCGCTTGCTGTTCAGACCAAGGTAATTTTTCTAACTCCTTCGCGGCAATGCTCGCAGCTTGATTCCAGAGTTCACTATTTGTGGCTTTACTTGAAATATCATCCGGTATCTCACTAAGTAATATTTTTGCATCTCGCAAACTATCAACATTCTTAATTCTTGGATCAATAACAATACTCTCATTTATTGAACCAATAAATGAATTTATGCTCCTGGAAAGAGTGGTTCGACCAATTGATATTACTTGATCAGGCTTTAAGAAATCTGAAATTTTTTGGTCTGCAAGAAAAATTGAAGCATGAGCAATAGAATTTGGAAAACTCAATGGATCCTCAGCAATAATTGGCCAATTTAACTTGGATGCAAAAGCATCTACTTCTTGCTTGGTATACCCAGCACGATCGTGGCCGACAACTAAAACTCCGGTAGAAACTTTCAATTTACCGTTAATCTCGTTTTTGAAGTTTAGCGGTTTGATTTTTATACCAGATAACCAATTATCTTCAACTTTTGAAATTAAGGGCTCATCAAACTGGATATTTAAGTGAACTGGGTAACCAGTCAGATAACTTCTTATATCGGTTTGGTGAGATATATCGTGAGTTTTTATAAATTGATACAAATTAACTTGATCGGTTGTTTGGTTCGCACCGGTTTTGCGTAGTCGAGATGGACGATCGGCGGTAATTATTAGCAGTTTATTTGCGCCATGAACTGACTCTAAAGCTGCAGGTAAGAAATTTGCAGCTGCAGTTCCGCTTGTACAAACAACTGCAACATAATTATTAGCAGCTTTTGAAATTCCTAGCGCAAAAAACGCTGATCCTCGTTCATCTAATTTCACATGTAAGTTGATAAGTTGTTTGCTCGCAGCTTGGCTAAGAGCAATCGACAGCGGAGCATTTCTTGAACCTGGAGATATAACAAAATCACTTATTCCAACCTCTATTAGTTGCCTAATTAATGAATGAGCTAATTTAGTTGAATCACTCACATTAAGCCCTCCTGATAAATCTGGTTGATCCTATTGTGCCACCATTTATTCCTATCAGGATCTGCTCCGAATTCATCAATCAAATCAGGAGTGACTTTCCTATTTACTATCACACCATCATTAATACTCAATGGCATTGTTGTTACATCTGACTTGAAAAACGCTGTTGTTCCTAAGCCACATGCGCCATATAAATTTGATACTGACTGAGCTAGTGATAAGCCATGTGAAATACCAATACTACTTTCTAAGGCACTTGAAATTACTACTGGTAAATCTATCTTTTCAATTAATTCCAAAGCTGAAGTAATTCCACCCGCTGGTGCCCACTTGATAACAGCTATGTCTGCAACCTCCTTTAATAGAGCATAATTTTGACTTAAATTTTTTCTAATTGACTCATCGATTGCAATTTTAATATTTGTTTTATCACGTAACTCTAAAAGATCAGTTACCTCTGTACATGGCTGTTCTACGTAATCAATTTTTTCACCAAAAGATTTCTCATAATTTTTGAGATTTTCAATTGCCTGATCTAGGTTCCATTGGCCATTTACATCTAATCTAAACTTTGCATCTGGAACATAATTTAGTGACTCCGCTAGTAACTCCTGATCCCTCTGAAAATCATTAATTTTAATCTTGATAGTTTTGCACCCTGGAAATTTAGTGAGTAAATTTTTTACCTCACCCGTACTTACATTTGGAAGAGTGGCATTTATTTCGATGCCCTCACGAATCTTTTTAGGAGGCTGATTTTCTGCACTATCTAATGCTGCCTTTAGCCAAATTGCAGCTTCTCGGTTTTCATACTCTATGAAGGGTGAAAATTCACTCCAACCAACTGGGCCTTCAAATAGAACCATTTCACGGACACTTAACCCACGAAAATTAGTACTAAGTGGTAAAGCTACGACCTTTAATTCATAAGGAAACATAACTACGGGCGCTTAGGAAATTTATTGAAGTCTGGTTCACGCTTTTCTTTAAATGCGTTACGCCCTTCTTGACCTTCCTGAGTTAAGTAAAAGAGTAAGGTGGCATCTCCTGCCAATTGTTGCACCCCAGCTAAACCATCATCTGCGGCATTTAGGCTAGCCTTTAATAATCTAAGAGCCATAGGTGAGTGACGAAGCATTTCTCGTGCCCATGAAACTGTTTCTGCTTCTAATTCATTAATTGGTACAACCGCATTAACTAATCCCATCTCTAAAGCTTCTGAAGCATCATATTGCCGGCACAGAAACCAAATTTCGCGTGCTTTCTTTTGTCCTATATGTGCTGCTAAAAGTCCAGCGCCATAGCCACCATCAAATGAACCCACCATAGGTCCGGTTTGGCCAAATTTTGCATTCTCTGCGGCAATCGTTAAATCGCACACCACATGTAATACGTGACCACCCCCAATTGCCCATCCTGCAACCATGGCAATCACTGGCTTAGGAGTGCGACGAATTTGAACTTGTAAATCTAAAACATTTAATCTACCAATACCTTTTTTACTAAGGGCATCATCACCTAAGTAGCCATCATCTCCGCGGACATTAATATCTCCACCGGAACAAAACGCTTCACGGCCTTCGCCGGTAAAAATAATTACACCAACTTGATCATTATCGCGGGCAAGGTTAAACGCTTCAGATAGTTCAAAAAGTGTTTGTGGACGAAAAGCATTTCTTACTTCAGGCCGATTAATTGTAATTTTTGCGATACCGTCAGCCACCTGATACTTAACATCGGTAAATTTTTCACTACCGACGCCAGATTGCCAGTTAGGAATTGATCGATCTCCCGGTTGACGCTTAATTGGCTTACTCAAGGTACTCTCCAAGGTTTTAATCGGATTTAGATAGCGCTAGCCTACGATGATTATGGTGGAAAAAAAACTGCGCCCAATAATCCCTATTCAGGCTGAGTGGTCAACCCCACAATTACAAGAAAAAATAGCTATAGCCCTCGAAGGTTCTGGAGCTGCTTTATCTACTACACAACTTGAAATCAAAGAAGTCGATGAAGATGTAGCCCTAGTGGTTAATTCATCTGGTTCAACAGGTGAGGCTAAATTAGTTGCAATTTCACGTGCTGCCTTAATTGCATCGACAAACGCAAGCCATAAGTTTTTAGGTGCCGTTCCTGGGGATACTTGGTCACTACTTCTTCCCACCACACATATTGCTGGTTTAAATGTAATTATCCGTGCTACAGCATTAGGAACAAAAGTTATAGATAATCGAGGCGTTAACAAATATGTAGATGCCGATTATATTTCAATTGTTCCAACCCAACTTCATAAAGCAATTTATCAAGATTCGGAGTTACTTGAGCACCTAATAGCTGCAGAGGCTGTGCTTGTAGGTGGAGGTCCTTTGGATAGTAATCTGAAAAAATTAGCAGAGAGTAAGCACTTAAAGATAGTTACAACTTATGGCATGACTGAGATGAGCGGTGGATGCGTTTACAACGATAAGCCACTTGCAGGTGTTAAATTTGAAATAGATAACAATGGTCTAATTAAACTAGCTGGCCCTATGCTAGCCATGGGTTATTTAGGTACTGGTGGCAAAATCAATGCCTTTGATGATTCTGGTTGGTTTACAAGTTCCGACCTTGGGCGGGTGGAATCTGGATTACTAAAAGTTACTGGAAGAGCTGATGAAGTGATAATAAGCGGAGGTGAGAAGATCTCTTTGCCATTTGTTGAGGATCAAATTAAGAGTATCTTTCCAAATACGCCGCTAATTGTTTTTTCGATCCCAGATAAACTTTGGGGGGAGAGACTCTGTATTGGATCCATCACAAATATATCGCTTGAAGAGATTGGTAATAAATTGGGGCCAATTTTAAAACCAAAAACTTTATTTATATTTAGCGAAATCCCTACTACCACAATTGGAAAACCAGATCGGCAAACTGCTAAAAAAATGGCATTAAAGATAGGATTGAACGATTGAAAAAATGGATTATCGGCGCCAGAATTAAAACTCTACCAGCCGCAATTTCGCCAGTCCTTATTGGCACAAGTTACGCAGAAAAAATAAATTGGATAAATGCTTTACTTGCATTGGCTGTTGCGCTTTTTTTGCAAATAGCAGTTAATTTTTCAAATGACTTTTCAGATGGAGTAAGAGGTTCAGATAACTTACGAGTAGGGCCGATTAGATTGGTTGCATCTGGGTTGGCAACTGCAACCGCGGTTAGAAATGCTTCTTATCTCTGTTTTTTATTAGCTGCAATAGCTGGCTTAATCTTGGCTCTAAGTATAAGTAAATGGTTAATCATTATCGGAGTAATTTCAATTTTAGCGGCTTGGGGATACACCGGTGGCAAAAAACCATATGGTTACAGCGGATTTGGTGAGTTTTCAGTATTCGTCTTTTTTGGGCTAGTTGCAACTATCGGTAGCTATTACGTCCAAAGCCGAGAGATAAATTGGCAAATCTTACTTTTATCTTTTCCAGTTGGTTTTTTATCTTGCGCGATACTAGTAATCAATAATCTCCGTGATATTTCAAGTGATAAATTGGTGGGAAAAAGAACACTCGCGGTTCTAATTGGTGAGCAGCAAACTAGAATTTTCTATGTAGCCTTATTGGTTATTGCTCAGATAGTTTCGCTAGTTGCTAGTGTGGTAGAAATTAAAATGCTTCTTACATTACTCTGCATTCCTTTATTGATTAGTCCCATAAAAAAGGTTTTATCGGGGGTAGAAGGAATTGAATTAATCCCAATTCTGGGAAAAACTGCAAGATTACAATTGTTTCTAGCGGTTATTACCGCTGCTGCCTTATTGAATTAAAATGGTATAAAATATAG
>CAYFKM010000013.1:0-1899 GCA_964344025.1 uncultured Candidatus Nanopelagicus sp.
TGTGTATCAAACACTTGCGGTTGCACCAGCGCTAGATATTGCTTCAAATCTTTATTTGGGCCGAGAAATTAGAAAAAAGGGTCCAGCCGGAACTCTTTTAAGAATGTTAGATAGCTCTGGTATGAAGAAGCAGGCAAAGGAACATATTGCGGCTTTAGGAATTGGAACTATTCAAAATATTAGCCAAGCAGTCGAAACTTTATCTGGTGGCCAGCGCCAAGCAGTTGCAGTTGCAAGAGCTGCAGCCTTTGGTCAGAAGGTAATTATTTTGGATGAACCAACTGCAGCCTTAGGTGTTAGGGAATCCAATCAAGTTTTGAAATTAATTGAATCTCTACGTGAGCGCGGAATGCCGGTAATTCTTATTTCCCATAATATGCCTCAAGTTTTTGAGGTTGCAGACCGTATTCAGGTTATGCGTTTGGGTAAGCGGGCAGCGGTTGTGACTCCAAAAACTCATGATATGAAGGATGCAGTTGCAATCATGACTGGCGCTATGAAGGTAGATGCTAAGGATCAGACGCTTAAACCAGTTCGGTGATTTTAGAAGCCTCAGTTGTAATAGTTGGCTCAGGCATGGGTGGTGCCACCACCGCATTTGGCTTGGCTGAGGCTGGAATTGATTGCTTAGTTATTGAGCGTGGTGACTTTGTCAAAAAAGAGGATGCAAACTGGTCTGCTCGTGAAATTTTCGTTAACCAAAAATATAAGCCAAATGAAAAATGGTTAGATGAAAAAGGTAAAGAGTTCACACCCGGAGTTCACTACATAGTTGGTGGAAATACTAAGGTTTATGGTTCATCACTTCCTAGATTTAGAGAAAGTGATTTTCTCGAGGTAAAACATAAAGAGGGTATCTCACCTGCTTGGCCATTTACCTATCAAGATATAGAACCTTACTACTGTAAAGCTGAAGAGATTTACAAGGTTCATGGTGCAACTGGCGAGGACCCAACTGAACCACCTAGAAGTAAACCATTCCCCTACCCAGCGCTAGCTCATGAAAAATATATTTCAAATCTTGCTGAAAAATTAAAAACAGCAGGAGTTAGACCACATGCCAATGCCATGGGAGTAGATTTAAAAATTGATGGTAAATGTATTAGGTGTGGTACTTGCGATGGCTTTGTCTGTAAGTTAGATGCTAAAAGTGATGCGCAAACTTGTGCGTTAGAACCAGCCATGCGCACTGGAAAAATTAGGTTAGAGACCAACCTAAAAATTACCCAGATTATTGTCAAAAATGGCAGGGTTGATCACCTCTTAGGAATCAAAAACGGTCAAGAGGTTAAAGTAGTTGCAAAAAAGTTTGTCTTAAGCCTAGGAGCAGTAAATACTGCTGCTTTGCTTTTAAGATCTGGCTCAATTGCAAACTCATCTGGTTTGGTTGGAAAAAATTTTATGATGCATAACAATGCTCATATTGCAGCATTTGATATCAGAAGCAAAAATGATGTGGTATTTCAAAAGACTTTATCTTTTTCAGATTGGTATTTTGACGGAGGTGCTGGCTATCCATTGGGTGCAGTACAACTCATTGGAAAAGTCCAAGCAATTATGATGAAAACTTATGCAACCAAAGTCCCTATGAGCATTCTAAAATTTATTGCTGATAGATCAGTTGAATTTGTAGTTATGAATGAGGATTTACCTGCCCCTTCAAATCGCGTGGAGATTTCAAAAAACGGCATGATTCAGATATACCGTAAAGCTGTAAACACCTCAGCTCATAAAGAGTTAATGAAAAAAACTAAACGAGTTTTAAAGAAAGCCGGATTTCAAGCAATTTTTGTACAGCCATTTGATATTTCAATGAATTCACATCAATGTGGAACTACGGTTGCTGGACACAACCCAAAAAATAGCGTTGTGGACCAGTACTGCAAGACACATGACTTA
>CAYFKM010000013.1:1909-17838 GCA_964344025.1 uncultured Candidatus Nanopelagicus sp.
CACTAAGGGTTGTTGATAAATCGGATTTAAAGCAACTTAATTAAAGTTTTTATTAATCGACATGAAAATTTTCATGAATAACGTGCCACCACTCACCGACCTTTGCTTCCGGAACCTGCCACTGCATTTGATCAGTGATCTTCCACCATCTTTGCATCTCTGGCTCTGCAGCTAACCTAGCCATATCAGCATCGTAATCATTTCCAGTATATTCAAGGTAGGCAAATAGCAGGTTTTCGTAACGAAATATTGAGTAATTAGAAATATTTGCTTGTTTTATAATTTTTATAATACTCGGCCATGCCTGCGCATGAAGTCGCTCATACTCCTCTATCTCTTCTGGCTTAATACCAATTACTTGACCAATTCGTTTTATCGGCACAATTAACCCTATAGTTTTAAGACACGCTTTAACTCTGCATGCATAATTGCTGGATCAACTTCAAAATTTGTCCAGTACTTAACCCCAATTACAGCTTGATTTACTACCATACCTAATCCATCAATTGTTTTAGCACCGACTTTTGCTGCACTTTGTAATAAGTTTGTCTGTGGTGGGTTGACAATCACATCAGCCACAATCATATTTTTAGTAATTGTTCCTAAATCAATATCTAAGTCATAACTTCCACTATCTGCCATTCCAACAGAGGTAGCATTAATGAGAACATCAATATAATCAGGAATTCTAAACTTTGGTGACCAAGCAACATATTTTGCAGAGGCACTAAGTTTTTTCACTAAAAGATTAGCCAGTTCTCCGCCTCGAGTTGCATCTCGATTAACTATCGTAAAATCCTTTGCACCATCTAAAGCTAACTCAACGGCTATTGCACGAGCTGCACCACCGGCTCCTAATATTGCAATTTTCTTTCCGCTAGCAGAATCGACTTTCTTAAATGCCTGTAAAAATCCTTTGCCGTCAGTATTTTCACCAATCAGCTTTCCTTCACGGTTTACAACACAATTTACTGCCCCCATTATTTCAGCGGATTCCCCTAAGCCATCTAAATACTTAATAACTGAAACTTTATGAGGAATTGAGAGATTAAAACCAGCCCAGTTCATTGCTCGAGCTCCTAAAATTGCATTACTTAGATCATTTGGTTGGACCTCACAATTAATGTAACGAAAATTTAATTTATGATGTTTATATGCTGCCTCAACCATTGCAACTGTGGGATTGCCTGCTGATGGTGTAGAAAAACTTCCAGTTAATTCACTTAAAAAGGTTTCACTCATAGATTTACCTTACTAGAATACCTAAGTGATTAAAAGTGCCAAAGATATTGGAATTGGTGTAATCGGCGTTGGAATTATGGGCAAGGGCCATGCACTTTACCTTTCAGAATATATAAAAGGAGCAAAGGTAGTTGCAATTTATGACACAAATTTATCTACCGCAAATAAAGTAGCTAAGGAAGTTTTTAAAAAAACTAAAGTTTTGCCAAAGGTTTATCAAGAAATCGAGCAATTATTAAGTGATAAAAGTGTAAATTCTGTAATTATTGCCTCTCCTGATCATCTGCATGCTAATCATTTGGCTAAATCAGTGTTGGCAGGTAAAAATGTATTATGTGAAAAACCTCTAGCTTCTACAGTTAGAGAAGCTAAAAAAGTCGCAAAGATAGTCAGGCAATCAAAATCTATAGTAGGAATTGGCTTTATGCGAAGATTCGATAAACCTTATCAGGATTTAAAGAAGGAAATTTCTACTGGAAAATATGGAAATATACTACAGATACGTTGTACATCAAGAAATGTTAGTTCGCCTAATGCTACTACTTCAATGCTCTTAACTAATGTTGCAGTGCATGAAATTGATGTAATTAGATGGCTACTCGGTGAGGAAATTGTTTCTGTCAAAGTTAATTATGCAAAGCGAACCAGTAAAGCAAATCCAAATCTTTCAGATCCAATTTCAGTCATTTGTAAAAGTGAGTCTGGAGTATTAATTACAATTGATATCTTTGCAAATAGCACTTATGGATACGAGGTAGGAATGGAAGTATTAACTGAAAATGGCTCTTTAGTAATTGAAAATCTAGGAAGCTTAAGTATCGCTAAAAACTTTAAACTCCCAGGTAGAAAATCGGGTACTTTACACAAAGATTGGATGGGTAGATTCAAACCAGCCTATATCGCTGAGTTAAAGGCTTTTATCAACTCAATTCAAAAAAGAAAATTAGATCCAAATTTTGCTACTGTTGAAGATGGATTGGCTGCAAGTATCGCCTGCGGTTTAGGAGTTAAATCTCTCTAACTTAAATCCTACGATTAGCTTTCCCACTCACTTGCCTTTGAAACGCACTTTGAATTTCAGATTCACTACTTACACCTGAAACCCCAACCTCCCAAAACGCACCACCCTCTGTCCACTTACTTGGATGCGTATCAATTACTAAAACAGTCACTCCAGAGTTTTTCTTGGCATCTAAGAATTCATTTTTTAGAGTGTCAAAAGTAACTTTCTTAGCTTTTGCACCTAATGAATTAGCGTGGGCGACAAAATCTACATTAAATGGCTTATTCAAATCAGAATCATTGAACATGGTTCGATAGCTTTTAGATCCATTTGAGGTTTGTAATCTTTGAATTACCGCGAAACCACCATTATCGCAAAGGATATAAATAAGTGAATCTCCATTATTTACGGCAGATAAAATCTCACTATTCATCATCAAATAGGATCCATCACCAACTAATGAAATTACGTTGCCAGTTTTACCAGCATTCTTCATTGCAATTGCCGCTCCCCATGCACCTGCAACCTCATACCCCATACATGAGTACCCATATTCGCAGTCAAATGAGTCAAGACTCTTACTCAGCCAATTATTGTTCAATTCTCCAGGCAATCCTCCCGCGGCAGTTAAAACATAATCCTCATTAGCGGCTAAATCATTGATTAATTTAACAACTTGCGCATAGGAAGGGAGCTCTAATTTTTCTGCTGTTCGAGCCTCAATATTCTTAAAGATTAATTCTCGGGTTGTTTCACGAGACTTACTCCAATTTGAATCTGATTTGTACTCACCCAATAAACTATTTAATTCTAAAATCGTAACCTTTGCGTCCCCGATTAGCGCTATAGAATGACGCTTAGTTGCGTCAAACCGTGCAGTATTTATTGAAATAATTTTTCTAGTTGGATTCTTAAATAATGTCCATGAGCCAGTAGTAAAGTCTTGTAATCGACAACCAATTGAGATTATTAAATCAGCCTCCTCTGCCAACTTATTTGCGGGATCACAGCCAGTTACACCGACTGGTCCACACCAGGCAGGATCTGATGTCAGCAAAGTAGCCTTACCAGCAACCGTCTCAACAACTGGAATCCCATACTTATTAGCAAAATTAGAGATCTCTGAATGCGCTTTACTATATCGAGCACCACCACCAGCAATAATTAATGGTTTTTTAGCTGATTTAATCGCAGAAACTGCAAGTTTAATTGAATTATCATCGGCTTTAGGGCGTCGAATTTCATGAATTGTTTCTAAAAAGAATTCTTCAGGAAAATCATAAGTTTCAACCTGAACATCTTGTGGTAAAGCCAAAAATACAGGTCCACAATCTGCAGGATCAAGAATGGTTTCAACAACATTTGGTAAGGTGTTTAATAGCTGCTCTGGTCTATTAATGCGATCCCAGTATTTAGTTACAGCTCGAAAGGAATCATTTACGGTAGTAATTGGTGAGTCAAAATGCTCGACTTGCTGAAGTACTGGATCTGGTAATCTCGATTGAAAAGTATCGCCAGATAAAATTAGTACTGGTAATCGATTTGCCATTGCCACTGCTGCTGCTGTAACTACATTTGTTGCACCTGGGCCGATTGAAGTTGTGACTACTGCACATTGTTGTCTTAATTGAAACTTACTAAATGCAACAGCAGCCAAAGCCATACCTTGTTCATTCTGGCCGCGGATTGTAGGCATGAAATTCTTATTTCTTTCTAATGCATCGCCAATACCTAAGGCATTTCCATGTCCAAATATTGCAAAAGTGTAAGGAAACAATGAAACGATTTTGTTATCAATTCTAATTTTTTGTGCAATTAGGTACTTTACTAAGGCCTCAGAGGTAGTTAATTTCACGTTCGTACCCTATCTACTTATCAACAGTTATGGAACAATACCTCAGTGAAATCCTTCTACTCACGTATTGCATCTGCTCCGATTTCTTGGGGCATTTGTGAAGTCCCTGGCTGGGGAAAAATGCTTCCAACTGATCGAGTTCTATCCGAAATGAAAAATTTAGGTCTGCCAGCAACTGAGTTGGGTGCCCCCGGGTTTCTTCCAGAACAACCAGGCGCAATTTCGGAAAAGTTAGATGAATTTAATATGAGTTTAATTGGTGGATTTACTCCAGTTGTCGTTCATGACAAGAATGAAAATCAAGAGACTATTAATCAGGTTAAAAAAACTGCAGAAATGTTTAGAAAAACTGGTGCAACTCATTTAGTTTCTTCGCCTGTTTATACATGGAAGTGGGATGATCCAAAACCATTAAATAATGATGAGTATAAAAATATGTTTAGGATGTTTTCTGAAATCGACAAAATATGTCAGGACAATGGATTACAAAACGTACTTCACCCACATCTACTAACAACTGTTGAAACCAAGGCAGATGTTGATCGGGTGCTCGATGGGTGTGATGTTAAGTGGTGTCTTGATACCGGGCACATGGCTATTGGTGGAGTTGATGTTGTTGATTTTGCTAAAAAGGCATTTGAGCGAGTCGGTCACGTGCACTTAAAGGATGTTAATCTTTCAAAATCGCATTCAGTTTTATCCCGACAAGAAACCATTATGTCAGGTGTACAAAAAGGTCTATTTACGCCGCTTGGACAAGGTGATGTACCTATAGCTGATGTAATTAGAACCCTCGAAAGCAATGGATACCAAGGTTGGTATGTAATTGAACAAGATTGTGCAATCACAGGCAGTATTCCCCCAGAGGGCAAAGGACCTGTTGAGATGATTACCCAATCTATGGCGTACCTTAAATCTTTGGCATTAGCTTAAATTTAATTCATGGCTACTACTCTAGATCTTTTAAGTGTTGGAAGAATTAGTCTTGATTTCTATGCAAATGAATCAAATGTAGGTTTTAAAGATGTTAAAACTTTTAGTATGTCTATTGGTGGCAGCCCAACAAATGTTGCAATTGCCTCAGCCAGATTAGGTAATAACGCTGCAGTTGTAACAAATATTGGAAGAGACGCATTTACTGATTATATTTTAGGGAAATTAAGAGATTTTAGGGTTCAAACTACATATGTTGGTATCGATGAATCGCAATTTAGTCCTGCAGTTTTTGCAGCTATGGATGATCCCTATAATCCCACAATTTTCTTTAATCGATCATCTGAGGCACCTGATACAAAAATTGAAAAAGATAGAATTACGGATGAAGTAATTAAATCGACTAAAGTTTTTTGGATCTCAGCCTGTGCACTAGCAACTGGTGATACTGCTGAATCAATTCAAGATTGGCTCATTACTAGATCCTTATCAGGTCATACAGTTTTGGATTTAGATTACAGACCTTCATTCTGGGAAAATGAATCAATTGCAAAATCAGTCACAAAAAGGGCGATTGATAGCAGCAATATTTTGGTAGGTAATCGAAAAGAGTTTGAGGTTGCTACTGGTTTAACAGATCCTGATCAGATTAGAAAAAATTTTATTGGCCAGCAGATCAATCTTGTAATCGTTAAATTAGGGGAAAATGGTGTTTACCTTGCAAATAAAGAAGAAAGCTTTATCGCTAAGCCAATTAAGGTAGATGTTAGATGTGGTCTAGGAGCAGGCGATGCCTTTGGTGGCATGTTAGTTCATGGACTGATTAATTCTTGGCCCTTAGAAAAAATTGGTAATTATGCAAATGCAGCAGGTGCCATAGTAGCCTCTAGACTTCTGTGTTCAGATGCTATGCCAACTTTGAACGAAGTCGAGAGCCTGGTTAAAGGGGTAGATAAATGATTAAATTTAATGAAAAAAACTACTCAAAACTTTGTGATGATCGAGTAAATAATCCGAGTAAATTACAAAAAAATCTTAAAACAAGAAAACGTAGGGTTAAGTTAACTAAAGATGGAAAGTTATTTATTGTTGCAGCAGATCACACTGCAAGGGGGATAATTTCCGCTTCTGGTAAAGCTATGGCTATGGGAAATAGATTTGATTTATTGGATCGATTAATTCGAGCACTGTCTGTTCCTGGAGTAGATGGAGTATTAGCAACTCCAGATATAGTTGAGGAACTTGCATATTTTGGAGCTCTAGATAATAAATTAATCTTCGGCAGTATTAATCGAGCGGGGCTATTAGGTACTGATTGGGAGCTAGATGATCGCCAGAGCTCATATGATGTAAAAGGAATCACTGAATTTGGGCTAGACGGAGGTAAGACGCTATTAAGAATTGAAAAATCAGATCCAGGAACTCTAACTACGATTGAGATGGTCGCAAGCGTGAATTCTCAATTGGCTCGAGCTAAGAAAATTTCAATTATTGAACCACTACCGTATATAAAAAATTCAGCTGGTAAGTTTGAATTAAATAAGAATATCGAGGAATTAGTACGAGTTATTGGAGTTGCATCTGCTCTTGGAACCTCTAGCGCTTATACATGGCTTAAAGTTCCAGCATTTGATGATTTTAAGTTGGCAGCTAATGCCACCTCACTTCCATTAATGTTACTGGGCGGAGATCCTGGAACTGACTGGCAGGCTACCTTTAATCGTTGGCAAGCTGCATTTAAGTTCCAAAATGTTCGCGCCTTGATACCTGGTAGGGCTCTTTTATATAGTCCTGAGTTAAGTGTCGAAGCAGCCGTAGCAAAAGCAGTAGCAATTGTAAGGAAAATTTGATGAGTTGGTTATATAGAGGAGTTAAATCTATAACTCCTAAAAGTGCAGATTGGAATTACTGCGGCATGCAAATTTTAGATTTATCTCAACAGAGCAGTCATGAAATAGAATTTACCAATTTTGAAGGCGTACTTTTAAGCTTATCTGCCCAAAATGTCACAGTAGTTGTCGATCAACTTGTATTTAAATTAATTGGTCGAACTGGAGTTTTTGCAGGGATCTCAGATTGGATTTATATTCCAGTTGGATCGCATGTGAAAATTAGCGGTTCTGCTGGCTTATTGGCCTTATCCACTGCGCAAGCAACTAAGGTGTTCCCAGTCGCCTATACAAATAAAGAGTCGGTTTCGGTTGAGATAAGAGGTAGCGGGTTTGCTACAAGACAGGTCAACAATATTGCAACTCCAGACTCATTTAATGGCGCAGAAAAAATACTGGTATGTGAGGTACTTACGCCCGGCGGAAATTGGTCTTCTTGGCCCCCACATCGACATGATGGCATAGCAGATTGCCAGTTTAATAATGAAGAGATCTATTACTTTCAAATTGGAAAACTAGATCTTGATTATGGATCTAGCGATGGGCATGGCTTTTTTAAGGTTTACTCCTATGATGGCAAAATCGATGAAACCATGACAATCAAAGATCAGGATTTTGTGATTGTCCCTCACGGTTATCATGGTCCATCTATTGCAGCGCCTGAGTATCCAATGTATTTTCTAAATGTACTTGCTGGCCCTGCTGAAAATAGAACTATGGGATTTTGTGATGATCCAAGCCATCACTGGATTAGAGAAAGTTGGAAGTCACAAAAACAAGATCCTCGATTACCTTTAACCAGTTTTAATGGAAAAAGGAGTCAAAATTGAGCAATCGAAAAGATATATCAGTTGCAGTTGTTGGCTTAGGTTGGATGGGACAGGCTCATAGTAGATCTTTAATTAGAATCCCTACCTTATTTCCGGAGCGTAAATTTAATCCAATACTTACTGTCTGCGCTGATTTTGACTTAAATAGAGGAAAACAAGCCGTAGAGGATTTTGGCTTTAAAAGATCAACAACAGATTGGAATGAAGCAGTAACTGCTGCAGATGTAGATGCAGTTTGGGTCTGCGCACCTAACATGTTGCATATTCCAATTATTAAAGCTGCAAGTGAAGCTGGAAAAATAGTTTTTTCTGAAAAACCAATTGGTGGTAAGCCTGAACAAACATTAGAGGCATTTAATATAGCTAAGAAGAATAAGACTTTTACTGGAGTTGGTTATAACTATTTATGGGCCCCGCTAGTGCTACATGCAAAAAAGATGATTGCATCTGGAGAGCTAGGCGACATCATTCATTACAAGGGTAGATTTTTTTCAATGTATGGAAGTGATGAGTTGGGTTTACTTTCTTGGCGATTTAAGTTTGACCAAGCTGGCTATGGTGTTTCCAGCGATATTCTTAGTCATTCAGTCTCTTTAGCCCAATTTCTAATTGGAGATATTGCTGAAGTAGTTGGAATGAGGCAGACCACAATTAAACAGCGGCCGCTACCAACAAATAACTCCAGCCATTACAGCAGAGGAAAGAAGGGTGATCCCCTTGGCGAGGTAGAGAATGAGGATTTTGCCTCAATGCTTTGTAGGTTTAAAAATGGCGCGACTGGAACTTTTGAAACTAGTAGAACTGTTGTTGGTCCAGAAAGTGAAAATATGTTTGAAATTTATGGCACTAAGGGTGCAATTAAATGGAATCATGAAAGTTTAAATGAACTTCTATACTATAAAAAGGATAACAATTTAGAATCTGGTTATACCAAAATTTTAGGTGGAGATCGATTTGATTACCATGGCGCATTTGTACCGGGTCAAGGAAATAGTATTGGCACAGAAGATTTGATTTGTATCGAGGATTATTCATTCCTAAATTCATGGGTCAGTGGCGTTGAATTTAAACCCTCTTTTGCCGAAGCTTTAAATGTAGTTTCAGTTCAAAGCGCGTTAATTAAATCTTGGGACAGTAAAGGTTGGGAAAAAGTCTGATGCTACGGATAGATTCACACCATCATATTTGGGATTTATCGGTTCGAGCTCAAGATTGGATGAAAGGCGAAGAGGTCGCCCCAATATCTAGAACTATTCTCATGGATGAATTAGAGCCTGAATTAGAAAGTTCCAATATTGATTACACGGTAATAGTACAAACAGTTGCCAATCCTGCTGAGACTCCTGAGTTTCTAGATCTTTCACTCTCGCATCCAAAAATTTGTGCTGTAGTTGGTTGGCTAGATCTTGAAAGTTCAGATATCAGACCTCAATTAGAAAAATATCTTCAACATCCGGGTGGAAAAAATTTAGTATCCATTAGAGACTTAGCCCAAGATAAGGCTGATCCTAATTGGCTGTTAAGAGATGATGTAATCAAAAATATTCATCGCTTGAACGAGTACGGACTTGTATTTGATATTTTGACTAGGCCACCACAATTGGCAGCAGCCGTGGAAATGGTTAAAAAATCACCAAATAACTCATTTGTATTAGATCATATTTCAAAACCATATATGGCTAAAGGTGAGATGCAACCATGGGCTGATCAAATAAGTGAAATTGCAGCTTGTGGAAATGTCAGCGTAAAAGTCTCTGGTTTGTTTACCGAAGCCAATTGGAAGAGTTGGACCACTCAAACTTTTAAACCTTATTTGGAACATATCCTAAAATCTTTTACCCCAGCACGCATGATGTTTGGATCTGATTGGCCGGTATGTTTATTAGCTGCAACGTATAAAGATACTATTAATCTTATGGAAGATTTCACCAAAGATTTTAGTAAATCTGAGCAAGAATCTTTCTGGGCCGAAACGGCAAAGCGCGCCTATAAGTTAAAAATCTAGTATGAAGCGCCAACTTCCTAGGTGGAAAAACATTAAGCCACTTTTGGGCTGGAGTTTTCCTAAATTTAAAAATAACGACCGACGCCTTAAGGCTGCGATAAATATCTCAGACATGCGATCTTTGGCAAAAAGAAGAGTACCAAAGGCAGTTTTTGATTATGTTGATGGTGGTGCCAATGATGAAATTGCTTACGCTAGAAGTCAAGAAATTTACTCTCGTATTGAGTTCAAGGCCAGAGTTCTTAGAGATGTTTCAAACATCGACTTATCTGCAGAAATTTTAGGTAAGACTTCATCCCTGCCAATAATTTTTGCACCTACTGGCTACACCAGAATGATGCATTACAAAGGTGAGGTTATGGTTGCCAAAATCTGCCAAGAAAATAACTTAATTTATAACCTGTCAACTATGGGAACCACATCCTCTAAAGAAATTGGAGCACAAGTTCCTAATGTGCGTAGATGGTTTCAGCTCTACCTATGGCGAGATCGGGAGCAAAGTTTAAAATTTATTGAAGAAGCAAAGTTGGCAGGATTTGAGGGATTAATGCTTACCGTTGATACTGCAGTTGGTGGTATCAAGTGGCGAGATATGAGAAATGGATTAACCGTGCCACCAAAAATTGGGCTTAAAACTTTTTTTGATATGGCATTGAAACCAAGGTGGTGGTTTAACCTACTTACTACTGCTCCACTTGAGTTTGCAACATTTAGAAACTTTAATAAACCACTTTCAGAGATTGCGGCAAAAGTCTTTGACCCTGCAGTAACTTTTGAGGATGTTAAATGGTTAAGATCAGTTTGGCAGGGAAAGTTAATTATTAAGGGAATTCAAACTGTTGAAGATGCATCTGAGCTGGCCAAGATTGGTGTAGATGCGATTGTGCTTTCAAATCATGGGGGTCGGCAATTAGATCGTTCAGTTGTACCACTGGAGCTACTACCCTCAGTTAGAGCTGCAATTGGAACAAAAGGTAAGGGACCACAGATTTATATAGATGGAGCAATTATGAGTGGTGCTGATGTTTTAGCAGCGATCGCATTAGGTGCGGATGCGATTTTAATCGGAAGAGCTTATCTTTATGGGGCAATGGCTGCCGGTGAGGCGGGAGTGAAAAAGATTGTTGAATTACTTAGATTTGAAATGGAAACTGCCATGAAACTTATGGGGGCGAAAAACTTATCTGAACTTACTCCTGATTTTATAAATATTAGATCTTAAGCATATCTTGCGTGAAGCGCACCATCCACCATTAAGTCAGCACCAGTAATAAATGAGGCATCTTTAGATAGCGCAAATAAGATGACATTTGCAATCTCCTCCGGAGATCCAAATCTTGCATTTGGAGCAACTGCTAGTGAATGAGCTTTTTCATCGGGAAATTTCTCCATATAGCTCTTAAGTAGCGGCGTAGCAGTTGTTCCAGGCGATACGGAGTTAACTCTAATTCCATACTTTCCTTCATCTAAGGCTAAGTTTCTAGACAAACCAATAATTCCACCTTTTGCTGCTGAGTATGGAAAAAAGTTTGGTCTAGACATACGGCCATGAATTGAAGAGATATTAACAATTGAGCCATATTTAGCTTTACGCATTTCAGGTAGACATAATTTTGCTAAATACCAACTTGATTTAAGATCTAGTGCAAAAAAATCATTCCACTCCTGTTCAGCATATTCAACCGCATCTGCATATGAATTTCGGCCAGCATTGGAGACTGCGACTGTGACCGGTCCAAATTCTGCAATTAATTTGTCATAACCAGATTTAAAGGTTTCAAATTTAGATACATCAGCATTTGCATACTGAACTTGATAACCCTCTTTAGTTAGGTTATCAACCAAAACATTTGCTTTTGCATCATCTATATCGACAAAAGAAACTTTTGCTCCCTCTTTTACGCCACCTAAAACTATGGCTTCACCAATTCCGGCTGCGCCACCAGTAACAAATAAATGCTCACCTTTTAATATCATGCAGATCTTGCTCCTAATCCGCCATCTACTGCCCAATCAGAACCACTGACGTAAGTCGATTTATCTGATAATAAGAATGTAACTACCTTTGCTACCTCATGAGGTTCACCCATTCGACCAAGAGGTTGGATTGAGTTTGCCCGTTCTAATCTGCCAATTTCTCCACTTAACCAAGTCTTGGTTAAGTCAGTGAGAATATAGCCAGGAGAGACGGCATTTACTCTAATCTGATGCTTACCTTCATCCAATGCTAAATTCCTAGTTAAGCCAAGCACAGCTGATTTAGCTGCTCCGTATGGAAAAAATCCAGGATAAGTAAGTCGACCATGAATAGAACAAATATTTACAATTGAACCATGATTAGCTTTACGCATAGCCGGAAGAGCTAATTTTGCTGTCAGCCAAACCGGTTTCATATCAATTGCAAAAAAATCATCCCATTCTTTATCAGTCATGGTTACTGGATCTGCATGTGAATTTACTCCGGCGTTATTGACTACCCCGGTAACCTCACCAAATTTCGTTACAGCTTGTGTAAACGCAGACTTAAGTTGCTCAAAGTTGGCAACATCAGCGCTAAAAAATGCAACTTTTTTACCAGCATCAGTTAATTCTCTAACTAACTTTTCACTAGCCGAATTATCTATGTCAATAAATGAAACTGATGCACCCTCAATAGCTGCATCTCGAACAATGGCTTCGCCAATTCCTTTGGCGCCACCGGTGACAAATATATGTTTATTGGCTAACTTCATGGCGATAAACTACCTTACTAGCCTCATTGATTGCATTACGAAAAGCATTTACATTCTCTCTTACTTTTGAAACTCCACCTCTGGTAACAGGACCACCTAAACCAATCAAATCAGCACCCGCCTCAAACCAGTTCGGAACAGACTCTAAAGTTATACCAGCAGTTGGACACCAGCGATTGTTTGGAAATGGCTCCCGAAGCATTTTTAAATGATTTGGACCTAATATTGAAGCTGGGAATAACTTAAAAATATCAGCACCGCTCTCCTCAGCAATTGCAACCTCAGTGGGTGTACTGACCCCTGGCATTGATACTAGCTTTAATTTTTTAGTAGCAGCAATTACATCTTCATTTGTATCTGGTGAAACTATAAAACTTGCACCAATATCCTCAACTTTTTTCACATCTTTGACTGTTCTTACCGTACCCGCTCCAACTAGTAACCCTTTGTTTTTTAATAATTTTTGAATTATTTTTAATGCTCCAGGAGTCGTTAAAGTTATCTCTATAACTTTAACCCCAGCCTCAACCAGTGCATCTGCAAGAGCCTCACCCTCACTTTGTGAATTAGCTCGGACTAAAGTCATCATTTTTTCACTTAACAATATGTCAATAGTTTTCACTCATTGCTCCTAAATTTATTTACTAAAGCTTTGTTGATTAAGCCACCTACACCAGTTGGAATACCAGTCCAGTCCCCAAACATACTTGCTACCGAGGCTCCGCAGATACTTCCCTGTTCTAGTGCCTCAATAGGTGTTGCACCGGCAATTAAAGCAGCAATACTTCCCCCGGTAAATGCATCTCCAGAACCAACTGGATCTACAGCAATAACTTTGGGGGGATCTATCTCGCCATACTCGCCATCAATTGAATATTTAAGTACTTGATCACCTTTGGTCATTACTGCAATTTTGCAGCCGCGCTGATTTGCTTGAGCCAATAAACTCTTAGCATCATAATTACCAAAAACGACTTGATATTCATCCTCGCCACCAATTAAGAGTTCTATCTCTTTTGCAAGTGGGGCCAAAGTATTTTTAGCATCCTCTTCACTCCATAATTTACGTCTAATATTTAAATCAAAACTAGATTTAACTCCCAGAGCTTTAGCCCTATTTAATGAGTGTTTTACAGTTTCGGCACCACTTTTTGAGATAGCACAGGTGATTCCAGTGGTGTGAAGCCATCTAGAATTTGAAATATATGAATCTAAAATATCTGCAGGCTCCATGGTTGATGCTGCTGAACCTTTTCTCAAATAACTTATCTCAACAGGTGCTGTCTTTCCTGGGTTTCGAACCATTGCTGCAGTAAATCCTGAAACTCTTTTAATTTGCGATACATCAACTCCTTCAGCTGCAATATCTGCAATCATTACTGAACCTAATTGATCACTGCCAAATCTAGAGTAAAACTGAGATTTTAAACCCAGCCTTGAAAGTGTTACCGCAACATTTGCCTCAGCCCCAGCTGTGACTCTCTCATAGGTTTTTGCACTCATTACCGAGTCAGCATCTTTGGATATAAAGACAGATAAAACTTCACCAAATGTGAATAGATCGCTCTTCAATTAGGCTCCGAAGGTGGTTGTCTTTTTTCCAGTTACTCCAGGATTAGCAATAAAAATAAATCCAGCTTGTGGGTACTCATTTAAATCCATGGCCTCACCTGGATTTCCGACGGCAGAGGTGATTATCAGCTGATCTAATTTTTCACCAGCAAAGCAACATGATGTAATTTTTTGAACTGGTAATTTGATTTCAGCTAGTTGTTTTCCAGTATTTCCATCAAAACACCTAACGCAAGATCCTAACCAGAATGCAACCCAAATATTGTCATCTGCATCAGCACACATACCATCAGGAAATCCCATTCCATCTTCTATCTGTACTAAGGTCCTACGATTTGAAATCTCACCTTGGTTATAATCAAAAACTTCAACTTTCATGGTTAAAGTGTCAATGTAGTACATCTTGGTTAGTGCCTTATTCCAATCCATACCATTTGAAATTCCCACATCACTAAATAATCTTTTTAATTTTTTACCATCCTTGCTTAAACGATAAAAAGCACCCTCATTACTTTGATTTTCATACGCCATTGAACCTAAGAAAAGGTAACCATCGGGTGAAACCTTGGCATCATTCCAACGCAGCACATGTTTATCTGCAAAACCATCAGCCTCTTGCCTAGTTGGAAGTTGGGTTAAATTGCCAGTTAAATCTCTAAGAACTGGTCCATTTGCTGTACCTAAGATATCGCCACCAGATGTTCGTGGAATTTGAAATCCAACTGGCTCATCCGTTTGATACTCTGAAGTTTGATTAGTTACTAAATCTCTTGATCTAATTAATTGCCCATAGATATCACACCATTGAATATGATTATTGCTCGGACCAGTAGCAGTTGGTCCCTCTCCTAATTGATTGCGTCTTGAATCAAATACTTCAACTGCAATCGCCATTATTTAACCTTTGAGTGAGCCAGAAAGCAATCCTCTTAAGAAGTAGCGACCTAAGAAGATGTAAACAATTAAGGTTGGAAGTGAGACTATTAACGAAGCAGTCATATTAACGCCGTAATAAACTTGATTTGAAGAGCCCGTAATAAAGTTAAGTGCAGTAGTGGCAACTGATAATTTGGGTGAGCCACCAGTTAAAAATATTGCAAACAAGAAATCATTCCAAGCTGAGGTGAATTGCCAGATTAGTACCACCACAAAAGCTGGGATAGAGAGCGGCAATATAATCGAACGATAAGTACGAACCATTGAAGCCTTATCAACTCGCGCTGCCTCTATTAACTCATTTGGAATAGCTTCGTAATAATTTCGGAAAATCAGTGTACAAATTGGAATACCGTAAATAATGTGAGCTAACACTAGGACATAAATAGACCTGTTGATGTCAAGAGTTGTTGCAATCCGAACCAGTGGAATCATTATGGCCTGATAGGGAATAAACATTCCAAATAAAAATAGAGTAAAGATTAAGTTAGATCCTCTAAATTTCCATTTAGCAAAAACATATCCATTGATTGAGCCAATAATCGCAGAGATAATTGATGATTGAATTACAAAAAACAAAGTTCTACTCATTGAATCCGAAATAGATTGCGGGAAGTAATCAGTGCCACTCCAAGCAACTGACCATGCAGAAAAATCTAATTTCTCAGGTAATTTAAGTGCATTGGTCAAGTAGACATTTTTAACACCCTTCAATGAATTAATCACCATCACATAAATTGGCATTACAACCAAGAACCAGATAAATATCAAAGATACATATCGGAAAACAAGCCAGAACTTCTCTTTACCAGTGCGCTTACGCTTGGTATTGCGTTTTGCTGGTTTAGCAATTACTAAATCAACTAGATCTTTAGCCATTATCTATACGCCTGTTGCTTATTGTTATAACGAAGATATGGCACGACTACAAC
>CAYFKM010000014.1:0-16624 GCA_964344025.1 uncultured Candidatus Nanopelagicus sp.
TTACTTGCAGTTGCATCTAGAGATAAATCGAGGGCAGAGGTTTTTGCTAAGCAGTATCAGATAGCAAAAACATATACTTCATATCAAGAGCTAATAGATGATCCAGAGATTGATCTGGTTTATAACGCACTCCATAACGGAGCACATGGACCTTGGAATCTTAAAGCCCTAGCCGCAGGAAAGCATGTGTTAAGTGAGAAGCCCTCAGCTAGTAATGCCAGTGAAGCCAAAGAGGTATTAGCGGCAGTAAATAAAGCTAATAAAGTTTTCATGGAGGGCTTTCATTACTACTACCACCCTGTATTTCAGCGGGCGTTAGCGATAATTAAATCTGGTGAGATTGGTGAGGTGATTAAGGTTGAATCGGCGTTGTTAATTCCGATGCCAGATCCTAGTGACCTTAGATTGCAATTTGATTTAGCAGGAGGAGCAACTATGGATGTTGGTTGCTACTCAATACATAGTCAGCGAATGATTAGCCAACTTGTGGCCAATGGTGAGCCAAGTATTGTTAAAACTGAGGCGAATGCCCAAGATGGCAAAGTTGATACTAAGTTATATATGCAACTTAAGTATCCAACTGGAGTTGCAGCATTAGCAAAGGGTGATTTTGAATCGCAAAGCATGCAAGCACCGCTAACAATTACCGGCAGTAAGGGCAATGTTCACCTACCAAACTTTGTGGTCTCTGGCTGGGATCCAAGAGTTATAGTTGAGGTGGGTGGCACCAAGCGGGTGGAGCACATGCCATCTATTTCAACCTACACCTACCAATTAATTGCATTTGCAGATGCCGTTGACCTTGGTAAAGCGATCAAAACAGATGCAAAGGATGCGTTAGCACAAGCACTATTAATAGATGCTGCCTACACCAGTTCGAACTTACCGTTGCGCCCTACTTTTAAAATATGACAAATCCAAAAGTAATTCTCTACTACATATTCACCCCGTTATCTGATCCAGCTGCAATAAAGATCTGGCAAAAAAATCTTTGTGAATCTTTAAATTTAAAGGGCAGAATTATTGTTGCCCCCCATGGCATAAATGGCACCTTGGGTGGTGAAATGGCAGATCTAAAAAAGTATATTCGCCAAACTAGATCATACGATGGTTTTAGCAAGATGAAATTTAAGTGGTCTGAGGGAACTGGGAATGACTTTCCAAAGCTCAGTGTAAAAGTAAGGCCAGAGTTGGTTGCTTTTGGAATCCCAGATGAACTTAAGGTTGATAAAAATGGCGTAGTTGGTGGTGGTAAGCATTTAAAACCCCGCCAGGTAGAAGAGATGGTAAAAAATCGCGGAGATGAAGTGGTATTTTTTGATGGCCGAAATACTTTTGAAGCAAAAGTGGGTAGATTTAAAGATGCTGTGATTCCTCAAGTTGAAACCACTCGAGATTTTGTCGCAGAGATTGAAAGTGGCAAGTAT
Organism: uncultured Candidatus Nanopelagicus sp.; assembly: GCA_964344025.1. GTDB lineage: Bacteria > Actinomycetota > Actinomycetes > Nanopelagicales > Nanopelagicaceae > Nanopelagicus. The sequence goes on from CAYFKM010000014.1 coordinate 1,428, forward strand.
GACCACTTAAAAAGTAAACCGATAATTACCTACTGCACAGGTGGTATTAGATGTGAGGTTTTATCCTCAGTTATGAAAACTAGGGGTTTTAAAGAGGTGTATCAAATCGATGGTGGCATTGTTACCTACGGTAAAGAGTATGGGGATGATGGATTATGGGAAGGCTCGCTCTACACATTTGATAATCGGATGTCGATTGAATTTAGCGAAAAATCTAAAGCAATTGCAAAGTGTGAAAAATGTGGAACAGAGGCCTTCCGCTTTTATGATTGTCCTAAAGTGCCTTGCAATTCGCTTAATTTATTGTGCGCAACATGTGCTAAAGATATGAATGATGAGATTTGTAACCATCCTCAACGAAAGTATTCCAAAGCAGAGTTAATCGGCTAACAACTGCCTAGCATGATCATTTGGATGATTAATATAACTTTTTAGCCATTTTCTAACATCATAAGCACCAGACTCAGTATGCACACCAGCATTTGCTAACTGATCAATACTTAAGCGCTTAATTATTTCAAGAGATGCAGCCCTGGATGCTTTGAATAATGCCAATGCATTTTCAATAGGTAACTCTTCATATCCAAGGGTTTTACTTGCAGCCCACTTATTCTCATCATATCCCTGAATAACTGTGCCTGGCTCTGCAATCAGGCGTTTTAGTCGAGCACATGATTGCGATTCACTATCGGCTAAGTGATGAATTATCTGCCTAGCATTCCAGCCATCTTTTTTTGCCCTATCTAAATCTGCTTTATCAAACTTATTAACTGCATCTAAAAATGTATTGGTTGCAGACTCATACTCTGATGCAATTTGTGCGATTTCATTGTTCATGGCTTGATCCTACTAGCGCCTAAAAAATGTCCGTACTGCATTTTTTACACTCTGCCAGATTTGAGTTGTCTGCTTTACCGGCGATACACCCATTACCTGCGTAGAGGATGGCTCACCAGGTGTACTTACACTGTAGAGGGCAGGTGAGCTTTCATCTAATGAGTTTGCAATAATCTTCATCTGCGAGACAAGTGCGATGCACCTTACAAACTGAGTCCTTGGCAAATTATCAGCCTGAGAAATTAACTCCTCTGTTAAATTGTCCGCTGCTAAACGTAGATCTCTTGCAATATTATCAATTTTAGAGCTTCGATTTTCAGATTCAAGTAATTCGAGTTTTTCAGTAATTGCCGAGCTTGTGGCAGAAAGTGCATAGGCAATTTGTCGATCAACTACATCTTTTCTGCTTTTATCAAGAGTTGAATCAAATAAAGTTCGAGCCATACTTCTGATTTGAACCATCATATGTTCAATCGCGACTCCTTGAATATATAAAGATTCCGCCTCATCAACCTCAGCTAATGGCGACCACCTGGCATATCTTTTTGCCTCAATTGCCTGAGATCTTAAGTTCGGAATCTCTTCTACTAATAATCGCGCTTTAGCTAACCAGCTACCTGCTTGTTTTTGAGTTAAACCCGCAGCGATACCCTCTGCCATCTCACTAATTAATTCCGCTCCCCTTGAACCAAGACGAGTGATTTGATTTACCGTGCGACCAGCAGGGGTACTGGGATGGGAAAAGTAAGAAAAGATAATTCCAACTGCAGCACCTATTAAAGTTGAGGCAAGCCTATGTTCGGCGGTTGAACCACTAACCCCTGGACCAATCACAATCAATGCGGTGACTGGCACATTAACCGCCGCCACCTCCCCAAGGCGAAGTCCTCTAACTACCACTAAGCAAAGTAAGACCGTTAATCCAATTGCAATTACGCCAAAGCTAAAGTAGTAGACGGTTAGAAGAGCAACACCGGCGCCAATTGAAGTTCCGACAATTAGGCCTAATCCCTCGCGAATTGATTTGTAAAGTGAGATTCGTACACTTAACGCGCACATAATCGCAGCAACAACGCCACCTTCATAAACTAAGGCATCGCCAATTACCCATGCTGTTGCAGATGCAATTGAAGCAACTGTAATTTGCCTGACCCAATTACGTCGATTGGAAAATAACCCAATTATCCATTTAAACAATCGTTTCATCAGCGAAACTTAATCTTTTTTGCATTCATTAATACTTTTAACCTTGCGATCGCACTTTTACCCATACCATGTAGTTGCTCTAACTCATCTAACGATATTTTTCTCAAATCAGAGACTTTAAATAACTTGGCATCTACCAGCGCCCTTCGAGCCGGAGCTGCAATTCCATACTCTCGCCACTCTCGATCTAGACTTTCGTATCGATCTAATTCTGCTTGGCTAATATCGCAGTTTTGATTTGATTTGCTCTTTGGTTTAGCCACAAGCCAATCGTACAACTGTACTTGCGTTTCTTTTTGACCATTATCTGCACCATACGCTGTGTCATTAATTTGCGCACTAATGTCTTTGGTAAGGGAGTGTCAAAATGAAGTGCACTCTTGGTTTGCTTGTACTTAACTAAATCAGTTTTAAGGGCCGCAAGAACTGAGCCGCTAAAAGGGTAAAAGGAGCACCCAGTTTTTCTAGCTGCAATTCCACAAACTACATCCTTATCTAATTTAAATGCCGGAATTCCATATGAAATTCCTTGCTTTAAGTTTGGCTCTATCTCAAGAATTAATTGGCGCATAATTTTTAAATTACTCTTATTTGGCTCACTTTGCTGAGCAATATAAATATCAATCTCTCGTTTGCTCATCAACTTTCACCTCCAACTCTTTTATACATTGGCTGATACATCAAACCTGGGATGGACCTGCTGGGCATCAAACCATCTACTAATTCAAATCCTAACTTTAAATAAACTTCAATAGCATCTTTATTATCTGGCCACACACCTAAACCAATTTTTTTCCATCCAGACTCTCGACATAAGTTATATACCCATTCAGCCATTATTTTAGAAATTCCCTGACCCCGATAATTTTGGTTTATCCACCAACCAGATAGCCAACAATCACTATTTCTATCCTTATCGGCTGCCTCTACCGCAAGGAGACCTATATCTACTCCATCTACTGAAACCAGGCACCAATTGCCTACCTTTATTAACTGCTTCCAATAATTATCTGGGCGATCCTTTAAATCTTCATACTTCGCTCCAAAAGCCTTTGGTGAATCCTTAAGGGCAGAGAGTCTTAGTTCTTTTAATCTTTGAAAATCATTAAATGAAGCTCTATTTAAAACTATCTGCATAGAATTATAATTAAACTCTAATTAGTAATTAATTACTCTTACCAAATAATTTTGCCATAAAACCTGACTTAGCTTCTTCTTTTGGATGGCCCGGACAACGTTCTGAATTTGGTATTCCAACTAACGCCTCCTCTATGTGCTCACCACATCCGCTCCAAGTTGGTTTTTTACATAATTTGCAAATTACTTTGCTACACATTTTTTCTCCATCTGGTTATATTCGTTAATTCATCGAGCGTACTCTAATGCTCAGCGCTTCGCCAAACCTTGACAGCAGCGTCAGCATTTAACATGCCGATACTTATTCCGACAATTAGGTCAGGTATTGGACTTATCCAATACAAGGTAACAATACCTGCACCGATTACAGCAATATTGGCTAACGCATCATTTCGTGCCGATAAGTAAGCTGCTAAAACTAAACTTTGAGTATTTTGACGAAACTTTGCTAAAATTAATGCACAAGAGAAATTAATAATCAAAGCTCCAAATGCTACAAGTGAGATAGTTTCACCACTTGGTGCTGATGGATTGTTGATTTTATATATAGTAGTAATCACAACTGAAATGGCAGGAATCATCAAAAGAACTGAGAAAAAACGACTTAATCTTTTACGGGCAATAAGACTCCAACCTAAACCGACGAAAATTAAAATGTTTACTGATGCATCCTCAAGAAAATCTATACTGTCAGCAAACAGTGAGATAGAACCAATTTTTAGTGCAAAAAAGAACTCAACTAAAAAGTAGATAAGATTTGAGATTGCTACAACCCTTACTACATTTCTAATTGAATTCATACCTCTAGCCTAAAGTAAAAAAAGCTATAAGATACTCAAATGAGTTTAATTATTAGACCTATAATCAACTCTGATAAAGCTAGGTGGCGTCAATTATTTGAGGCTTATATTGATTTTTACAAATCTAAGTTAAGTGAAGATCAGTATGAACTCACCTGGAATCGAATCAACTCTGATTACAACATGTATGGGCTTGTCGCTGAAGAGGATGGTCAAATAATTGGCTTAACCCACTACCTATTTCGCCCGGACACCTGGGAGGTTGAGGATTTTTGTTACCTAGAGGATTTGTATGTAGAGCCTGCGGTTAGAGGAAACGGGGTTGGTAGGGCTCTGATTAAAGCAGTTGAGCAGATTGCAATTAATAAGGGCTCAAAGCGGATTTACTGGGTTACCGCCCCAGATAATTTGGTGGCAAGAAAGCTCTATGACAAATTAGCAGTAGTGGATCGAGTCCAGTACAAAATCTACCTAAATCAATGAGAGATTTGCGCTGAGAATAGGGTGTTATTCTTACCCCCTGACATCGAAGTCACTGCCCGTGTAAGCGAATAATTTTTCTAAAATTAAGGAATCAAATATGAACTCTGCCCAATTAACTCAGATGAAAAGTGGTAAAGGTTTTATTGCAGCTTTAGATCAAAGTGGTGGTTCAACACCAAAGGCTCTCTCTCTTTACGGCGTGCAACCTGAAAGTTACTCTGGTGAGGCAGCAATGTTTGATTTAGTCCATCAGATGAGAACTAGAATAATTAAATCTCCCTCATTTACATCATCACGAGTAATTGGCGTAATTTTATTTGAGATGACCATGGATCGACAGATTGATGGTTTAGGCAGTGCGGAGTATTTATGGCAAAAGAAAAATATTGTGCCATTTCTCAAGGTAGATAATGGATTAGCTGATGAAAAGGATGGCGCTCAAATTATGAAGCCAATTCCAGAGTTAGAGGCAAGATTGAGTAGCGCGGTATCACACGGCGTCTTTGGAACCAAGATGAGATCTGTAATCAAGCAAGCAAATGCCGCTGGAGTAAATGCTGTAGTTGATCAACAATTTGAGATTGGAAAGGTAATTTGTGCCAAAGGTTTAGTACCAATTATTGAACCAGAGGTTGATATCAAGTGCCCTGACAAAGCAGCTGCAGAAGATTTATTACTCTCAGCTATAACTAAGCAATTAGATCAATTAAATTCCGATCAAAATGTTATGTTGAAGTTAACATTGCCAGAAAAAGCAGGGCTGTATACACCACTAACTAAACACCCAAGAGTGGTAAGAGTTGTAGCCTTATCTGGCGGTTACAGCCGAGATCATGCCAATGAAGTTTTAGCGAAAAATCCAAATGTAATTGCAAGTTTTTCTAGGGCATTATCTGAAGGTCTTACTGCGCAACAAAGTGATGCTCAGTTTGATGCCACTTTAGATACTGCCATACAAGCAATTTACGAGGCTTCAATCAAGTAAAGCGGGAGTTACTTACTCTCGTTTTCCTTACTTTTATGTGGGCCGGTAACTCGGCCAGCATGAGCATGGGCACTTGGATCTTTCTTTGATTTAATCAAGCTAGCGATAGTAGAGACAATCAAAATAAGTCCTATAACCGACAAACTAAATAGAGTTGGAATTTTTGGAACCTCACTCCAGGTTTCATGAAGGTATGTGAATATCAATTTAATACCGATAAACATCAAAATAATTGATAAACCCAAGGATAAGTAAATTAACTTATCGAGTAAGCCCTTGAGCAAGAAGTAAAGCGCACGTAACCCCAGCAAGGCAAAGGCATTTGCTGCAAAGACTAAAAATGGTTCATTTGTGACTCCAAATGTTGCTGGAATCGAATCTAACGCAAATAGTAGATCGGTTGAAGCAATTGCGATAAATACCAAAAACATTGGGGTAGCAACTTTTTTACCATCAATTTTTGTAAACGCTTTTGAACCATCAAATTTATCAGTAATAGTCATGCGCTTAGAGATTGCCTTAACCATAAAATTATCCTCAGGAGTTGGATCCTCATCCCAATGTTTAAATAATCCAAATCCAGTCCAAATTAGAATCGCTCCAAAAATAACAAATGTAAAGCTGAATGCCGCAAGAGCTGCCGCACCAACTGCAATAAATATTGCTCTTAATACTAAAGCTAGAAGTACTCCGATCATCAAAACTCTTTGATGATAAATTGATGGCACTTTAAATTGGGTCAAAATAATAATAAATACAAATAGGTTATCTACTGATAAAGATTTTTCTACCAAATAAGCTGCAAAATACTCGGTACCAAATTGCGATCCGGCACTTTGCCAAACCCAAATACCAAATATCACTGCCAGAGCAATATAGAAAATTGACCAACCAGCGGCCTCTTTAAACATAACCTCATGTGGTTTACGACTTACGGTAACTAGATCTAAGAAAATCAAGATAAGAATTGCAGTAATTACAACCAGCCAGGTAGTTAGTGAGACATTCATTATTTTTACACCTATTCGTTAATGGGAGAGGGTGCCAAGGTCTTCCTCAACCAAATTATTGGCCGCAGCTCCGGGATATTGCTATCCGTGTTGACGAAGATGCTACTTTCGAGGTACTCCCCTTAACTTTCCAAATATAAAGCAGAGTTAATTTCTCAAGCAAATTTTGAGTATTTCTGAGTGTCTAAATTTACTTCAAAGTATGTGAATTCAATCTCTCTTTCTAGCAAATGACTTAAATAAAATCAGGCTAATTAGAGCACTTACTACCGAGGCGGTAATAACCGCGAATATTGCAAGATCTTGGGTTGCTGGTTCGGTGAAGGCTAAATTAGCAATAAATATCGCAACCGTAAAACCGATTCCAGCCGCACTACCCGTAGCTAAGAGGTCAATACTCTTTACAGAATTTGGATATTCACCGATACCAATTTTTCTAGCGGTAAATACCGATGCTAAAACTCCAATTGGTTTACCAAGGATTAGGCCAAAGAAAATTCCCCATGCTATTGGAGAGTTTATGGCATCAGAAAATGATTGTTTAGAAATAATAACACCAGTATTAGCAAATGCGAATATAGGAACAATAACAAAACTACTCCAGGGATGTAATTTTTCCTCTAGCCATTCTATAACCGATACAGTTCCATCATCACTATCTTTAAGTTTGGTATTTTTCTTAGCAATATTTGGCGTCAATAATCCTAAAATTACACCGGCAAGAGTTGGATGCACACCACTTTTATATACGCAATACCAAAGAAGCACTCCTAATAAAATATAGGTAATTGTTGATGTTACTCCAAGTCTATTGAGAAGGTAAATTGCCATTACTGAAAATAATACGGCAATTATCCAGGAGAAAATTACCCCCGTAGTGTAAATAAAAGCAATGATTAATATCGCACCAATATCATCAATTACAGCAAGTGCTAATAGAAAAGATCGAAGCGATGCGACCGCCTTACTTCCTACTAAAGTTAATAAACCGACAGCTAGAGCAATATCAGTTGCAACCGGTACTCCCCAACCTTTTGAATCTACCGAACCTGCAATAAGTAAATAGATTAGAGCGGGCAACACCATGCCACCAATAGCAGCAATAAAGGGAGTTATTGCAGTTTTAAATGTGGATAGATGTCCTGAGGTTAATTCTCGCTTAATTTCAAGACCAACTACAAAGAAAAAGATTGTCATTAAAACATAATTGATAACTTTTAGCATAGTTAAATTTATTGATATCACAGAGAATGCTAATTCAAAATCAAAGGCGAGTATTTTAAAGTAGTAATCAGCTAGTGGTGAGTTTGCAATTATTAATCCAAGTAGTGCTGCAATTAGAATTAATATTCCACTTGCAGATTCACGTTTTAAAAAGTCACCAAGCGGTCTTATCGCTGATCTCATATTCCCAAAGTATCACTTTAAGATGCCAATTTGATTGGATTTAATTGAATTTATTTACTATCTCTTACCATATGTTGAAAATAACTACCTGGCCTACTTGTACTTGCCATCTTCTGACCAGCCACCGAAAAGCCAATCGCCTCATAAGCTTTAATCGCATTTTGGTTATGTACCCAAACCCCAAGTCCCTGTCGTTGCCATCCCTTTTCGTTACTATTCAAATCAATATACTCAAATAGTGATTTCATAACACCAAATCCTCGATAATTTGGATCTGTCCAACACCCTCCAATCCAACAAGTTGCTCCATGATCGCCCTTTAAAACCTCTATGTATAAGGTTCCGACATCTTCTTTCTCGATCGAGCCAATTAGATAATCCTCTTTTTTAAATCTATCACGCCAGCCCTGCTCAGTTAATTTACTCTCTTCAGCATGTGTGGCTCCAAATGCTTCAGGGTTTTCCTTTAAAGCTCTTAATCTAATATCTCTTAATCTTGTCCAACTATCTGGATTCAATAAAGTTACGTTAATTTTTGATTCATTACTTGGATTCATAATTAAGCAAAGCGTAGCAGTTTAATCTATACTCGAAATCACCATTTTTTGATTTCGATTTCTATTTATACTTCAATATGATTGCCGTATGTCTAAACAAGAATTACTCCCCGCCAATGCAGATATGGGAGCGGTCACTCTTTGGGTTGCAGATTTAGACTTAATGCTTCGATATTATCGTGATGTTATTGGACTTAGTGTTTTAACTGAACTAGATAATAAAATAACTCTTGGCTTTGAAAACATTAAGATATTGATTCTGGAGCATAAACCAGGACTTAAATACGCCTCACCAAGTGATGCTGGACTTTTCCATACCGCAATCTTGTTCCAGTCTCAGGCTGCACTTGCAAAAACTGTATTAAAGGTTTTAAAAGCATTTCCAAATAGTTTCACCGGTAGTGCAGATCACCTAGTCAGTAAGGCTTTCTACTTTAATGATCCAGAGGGCAATGGTGTTGAGCTTTATTGGGATAGAGATCGCAGTGAATGGAGTTGGGTTCATGGTTCAATCGAAATGGATACTATTTTTCTAGATCCAAATCTTTTTCTAAAAGAGCATCTCACAGAGGAATCTGTCCAAGAAGATAAAAAAGTAGGGCATGTTCACCTTTGCGTAGGTTCAATTGCTGCAGCTGAGGAGTTTTATATAAAGATGCTTGGTTTTGAAAAAACTCTTAATTGGGGAAATGCAGCTCTTTTCGTTTCAGTCGGCGGATACCACCATCACATGGCTATGAATACTTGGCGAAGTAAAGGGGCAGGGAAAAGGCAACTTGCTTTAGGGCTAGGAAATGTTGAGATCGTCCTAGAAAATAAAGATCAGATCTTAGAGGTTAAAGATCGGCTGGATTTTTATAAACTTAACTCGAATTTTGAAGGCGATAGCACAAAAGTTGAAGATCCTTGGGGAAATCTCATTTCAATTAAATCTTTTTCTTAATTAAACCACAAATGGTAAAAACTTCTAACAATTTTTATTAGCTCACTACTCCCTTATGGTTAAGAAGAGTCGCCCTGTAAGCCGGACACCTTAGTAATTAACGAAAATAAGCGTAAATCAGGCGTTTGCCCACATAAACTGCCCGCCACGCCCAAAGATCAATAAATTGATTAAATCGCTGGGGTAATGAGAAGTTGATTCTCAATCCCAGCGATTTTTTCATGGCTAATCACTATCACTGTGGCACCAGCCATGTGCATTTGCAACCTTTGGAATATTCGTTCTGCAAGTTGCTTATCTAAGTGTTCTAGTGGTTCATCTAAAATGTAGAGAGGTGTCTTGCGTAAGAAAACCCGTGCTAATCTCATACGCTGTAGCTCGCCCCCAGAGAAGTTCTTACCAAATGCTCCAATATGGGTGTTCATCTTTTCAGGCATTGCGTTAATCAATTCATCTAACTCCACAGCCTCTAAAGCGGCAGCAATATCAGCATCACATATTTCGGGATTAGCTAACTTTAAATTTTCGTAGATAGAGCTGGCGAATAAGTGATCTTCTTGAAGTAAAACTGTCATGGTGTTGCGTAGGTTGTCTTTTTTGATATCCCGCACCTCAAGACCATTTATGCGAATCGATCCTTCATAGTTAATTAGTCCTGAGATGGCCAGCGCTAGCGAAGATTTACCAACACCTGATTCGCCATGCAGTAATAAACTTTCTCCAGCCTTAACAGTGAAGTTAACGAGATTGTGGGTTAAGGCTTTATACCGCCAAACACCCCGGGCTGATACCGCCTTCACCATCACAGTCCCAGGTTCTAATGATGCGTATGTATTTGGTATCGAGGTTGATTCTAATGCTTCATTAATATTTCTTTGAGCAGTTGCGATCTTGCCGTAATTGGCTAATGGCGCAATTAGGGCTGCTAAACCATCGAAGATGGCAAGTGGTAAGAGTGTTACAACGGCGAGATTTATTCCAGCTAAACCATTATCTAATTTGGGTAGTGCCATCAAGAATGAGACCAATATTGCCCCATACATGCCGGTTTGCAGGATTGAGGTGCTTGCGCCAGCGTTGGAAATAAGCCTTTTTTCCCCGCGGATTATGTCCTTTTCACATTTATCTAAGGTAATCCTTAGCGCATCCTGATAGCCATAGATCCTAGATTCTAAATGCCCCCGCGTCGTATCAGAGATCAAATTCGCTAGCTCTAATTCATTTTCAAAAATAACTTTGCTATGTTTTTTAGATACCCCAGCACTCAAACTGATAATTAGCGCTGCGGTGCTCAAATAAATAGCCAGCAATACGTAAGAAATGTCGGGTGTTAACCAGAAAAGTACTCCCACTCCAGCCCAAGCAGCGATTGCTGCGCTGATACCTGGGATAAATATCCTTATCCAGCGATCTTGAACCAGTTCAATATCGGCGGTAAGTTGTTGCAATAACTTTCCTTGCGGCATAGCTTGTAAGCCCACAGGTTCGCGCTGCAGCAAAGTATTGTAAATCCGTAATTGCAACGCGGTTGCGGCACGCAATATCGCGTCATGTCCATAAATGCGCTCGGCATATCTGAATATGCCTCTGCCCAAACCAAAAAATCGAACTGAAACTACCGCGACTTGTAATGTAAGAATTGGAGGTTTAGTTGATGCCATAGATATTAACCAAGCGCTGGCAGCCAAGAGACCGACCGCCATCGAAAGTGAGATTCCACCTAATAAGGCAGCAAAGAAAAATCGCGGTACTAGTTTCATGAATTAACTCTTTCCAAGCTAAGAATATTGTCAGCATGAGCTACGAAATCAGTGCGATGAGAGATAGCAATAATTAACTTTCCGGCTTCAGCTTGCGCTCGCAAAATCTCAATAATTAAGGCTTCGGATTCTGGATCTAGAGAGGCGCTAGGTTCATCCATAATCAAAACTTGGTGGGGGTGTAGCAGTGCTCGAGCTATCGCGAGGCGCCGTTTTTGACCGACTGACAAGTTAACTGGTTGATCAAGAGCTACTCCTTGTAATCCCACATGCTTTAAAACCTTATTTATCTCAGGATTTGTAGCCTCAGGTGAGCTTAATTGGAAGAATAATTGAATGGATCCGGAGGGGAAATGGGGATCCTGAGGTACCCAGGAAATATTTCGCAACCAGCTATCTATATCGATGTAATCAAGATTATGAATACCTTTAGAATCGGTGATATGTATATCTCCCATATCCGGCTGAAGCAATCCCATAAAAATATTCACTAAAGTAGTTTTACCAGTTCCAGATGGACCAATTATCAAATTAAATTTTCCGCTCTGAAATTCACCATCAATCAACGAGAGCGATTCTCTCCCTGGGTAATTAACTTGCAAGTTGCTCCATGAGAGTTTTTTGATCTCACCTAATTTGGTTCTACCCGTATGTTCTGGAGTGGCAAAATCAATAATCTCAAATATCTCCTTAGCAGATTGCACGCCATCGGCGGAGGCGTGGAACTGAGCAGACAGGTTCCTAATGGGCCAATAAACCTCGGGTGCCAAAATCAAAATCACCAAACCGCGCCACAATTCAAATTCACCATCAACCAAGCGCACTCCGATTGCCACGGCAATTAAAGCCACGGATAAGGTGGCAATAATCTCAAGCGCTAACGAGGTCAAGAAAGAGATTTTTAAGACTCTCATGGTTTCTACTCGATAGCGATTGCCAACCTCTTCAATCTTTTTACCTTGAGCTTGGTCACGTCCAAAGAGTTTTAGAGTGGTTAGACCAGATAAAAGGTCTAACACGTACCCGGAGAGAATTCCTAGAGTGCGCCACCTCTTGCGCATCGCTACTGAGGTGTACTTACCAATCAGCACACCAAATAATGGAATCAGAGGCACCGTGAACAAGACAATCAGACCACTAGTTAAATCTAGATATGCGATAGTTGATCCAACGAAGAGTGGGACAGATGCCGCTATGAAGATTTGCGGCACAAATCGTGTGAAATATGGCTCTAGATTGGTAATTGCTTTGGTGGAGATCAGCGAAATGCGGCCCGGGCCAAATCTGACATTTAACTCAGCTCCATTAGTAAGTATCTTGTCAAATAGCGCTCGACGTAAATCAACTTTAATATTATGCGAAATCTGGTTAGTAAATCGTTCGCCTACATAAGTGAACATTGCTCGAGCTGCAAAAACTATCATCAATAAAGTTATAGTGGTTTGCAACCCAGAAAACTTTAAATCCCGCTGAAAAGCTCCGGTAATTAACTCTGCCAACAAAAAAGCTTGGGCGATAGTGGTAACAGTAATAAAAATTGAGGATATAACTGCAATTAAAATAAGACCGCGGCTACTTCGCGAGATAAGAAATAGCCGCAGATCTAGGAACTTCACTCTGGCAGTTTACTAAAGTCCAATACCCCTGATTCTGGTGATGGAATCTGCGCTGCACTGATACGTTTTCTAAAGATCCAGTAAGTCCAACCTTGATAAAGCAGAACTATTGGAGTTAACACTACGGCTACATATGTCATAACCTTCAAAGTGTATGGAGTTGAAGATGCATTAGTGATAGTCAAAGAGGCGGTCTCCAACAGAGAGCTTGGCATCACATTTGGATACAAGGCGGAGAAAAGGGTTATAACGGCAAAGGCTAGAGCTATTGATGAGTACAAAAATGCGTAACCTTCCCGGCCACGCAGATTTGCGCTCAAAGCAGAAAGCCAGGCAACTGCAACGATGGCAGCCAAGCCATACACCTCAAGCTTGTCATTGTATTTGGTAACTGTGATTGTCAAGAAAGCAACCGTTACGACCGCAGCAAATAGACCAACTTTGGTTGCTATGGCACGGGCTCGCGCGCGGATATTGCCATCAGTTTTTAGCGCTAAGAATATTGCACCATGTGTTATGAAAACTGAAAGTGTTACGAATCCACCTAGTAATCCATATGGATTAAGTAGGTTGAAGAATCCTCCGCTGTACTCAATTACATTATTTTGTACCTCAAGTGGAACTCCTCGCACGATGTTGGCAAATGCCACGCCCCAAAGCAGCGCAGGAACAAAACTTGAGATCACAATTGCGTTGTCCCAACGACCGCGCCATCTCTCATCGCCGTACTTGCTGCGATACTCCATAGCCACACCGCGCACGATAAGTGCTATCAAAATCAAAAATAGCGGGAGGTAAAAGCCACTAAACAAAGTTGCGTACCACTCTGGAAAAGCTGCAAATGTCGCACCTCCGGCAACTAGTAACCAAACCTCATTTCCGTCCCACAGTGGTCCTAGCGTTGTAAGTACGGCTCGTCGTTCAGCCTGGGTTTTGGCCACTGTCTTTAACAAAACACCAACTCCAAAATCAAAACCTTCAAGAACGAAGTAGCCAACCCAAAGAACTGCGATTGTGATAAACCAGAATGTTGTTAGTTCCATGATTATCTCCTAGTAGGCCATGGTTAACTTCTTAGTGGAGTCTCCACCAAGTTCAACCTCTTCATGGAGCTCAGAAGTGTCGATAACCTCTGGTCCAATCTGGATGGCTCTAATCATTAATTTAAATTCAATGACCGCTAGTACTCCGTAAAGAAGTGTGAACACAATCATTGTGAAGGCAACACTTGCTGCTCCAACTGTTGGGCTTACCCCATCTTCAGTTTTGAATAGACCAAACACCGCCCACGGCTGGCGCGCCGTCTCGGTGAAAATCCAACCGAAAGAGTTAGCAAGGATTGGCAGGAAAGGCATTGAAATCATGGCTGGCAAGAACCAACGACCCTTAGGTAATTCATTCTTACGTAAGCGCCATAATGTAATTAGAGCAAAAAGAGTAGCTAACGCACCGAAACCAATCATTAAACGGAAGCCCCAATAAGCCAGTGGAATATTTGGTGTGTAATCACCAGGTCCATACTGCTTCTCATATTGGGCCTGTAAATCATTAACTCCTTCAACAACACCATTTACATCACCGGTAGACATAAAGGAAAGCACGCCAGGTATATCAATCTGAAATACCGGACGGCTCTGATCCAATGTGCCGATAGTTAGCAGTGAGAATGGCGCACTCTCTGTAGTCTCATAAAGCGCTTCCGCAGCGGCCATTTTCATAGGTTGTTGTTCAGTCATGATACGAGCTGTCCAGTCACCTGTCACAGCGATCATTACGAAGGTAATCATTACTGTTATCAGACCTAATTTGAGAGTAGAGGTTGCCATTGCCTTCTCACGATTCTTGACTAGCAACCAAGCTGATACTCCAACTAGTAACGAACCTGCGGTGAAGAATGCAAAGGACATTGTGTGAGCAAAAGCGGAGACGGCAGTATTTTGAAACAGCACAGCGAAAATATCATTTAATTCAGCGCGACCACGCGCTTCATTGACGGTGTATCCAACAGGATGCTGCATCCAAGCATTAGCTGCCAATATGAAATAAGCCGAGAAAACCGTACCCATCGCAGCTGCCCAAATAGATGCCAAATGAATCTTCTTAGGCAGGCGATCCCATCCAAAAATCCACATGCCTAGGAACGTGGATTCTAAGAAGAATGCCAGTAATCCTTCCATCGCAAGTGGCGCGCCAAATATGTCACCAACAAATCGGCTATATGAAGACCAGTTCATGCCAAACTGGAACTCCTGCACGATGCCTGTTACTACACCCATTGCAAAATTAATTAGAAAGAGTTTGCCGAAGAATTTTGTGGCCTTCAGGTACTTAGTATTTCCGGTACGGTACCAAGCTGTTTGCAACCCAGCCACCAAAAAACCCATACCTATCGTTATCGGTACAAATATGAAGTGATAAACCGTTGTTATACCGAATTGCCATCGCGCAAGATCTAA
>CAYFKM010000015.1:0-14943 GCA_964344025.1 uncultured Candidatus Nanopelagicus sp.
AATTTTGGAAAACCGTATTTACATTTCGGCGATAAGGTTTTTGGGTAGTTATATCTGTCGTACCGATTGAAATTGTGCCAGCTGATGGCTCCTCTAATCCGGCAATCATTCTTAAGGTTGTAGTTTTGCCACAACCAGAGGGACCAAGTAAAGCAAAGAAAGAGCCATCTGGAACTAATAATGAAAGATCATCAACGGCGCAAAAATCTCCGTAATGCTTGGAAACTCTATCTAACTTTAAGTCACCAGTATCTTGTGAGACCTTACTGTTGGCCATACTGGATACTTATATCCCAGGTTTAATTACCGATAGCTTCGTCAAAAGCTGTCTGGAACTTGGTTGCCTCATCAGAGGATAGTGATCTAAAGACTTTTACCTTTGCCAAAGTTGCAGCATCTGGGAATATGTATGGACTATTTCCTAACTCTGGATCAATCTTCTCTAATTCAGGCTGAGCAGCTTCAACTGGGCAGATGTAATTAACATAAGCTGCAACCTGCGCAGCAACAGCTGGCTCGTAGTAGTAATTCATCAGGGTCTCTGCATTCTTTTTATGGGCAGAGGTTGATGGAATCAACATGTTATCGCTCCATAATGTGCCACCAGATTCAGGAATTGCAAAATCAAACTTTCCGCCACTTTCAGAGCGAAGAATAAAGATATCGCCAGACCAACCAATTACCGCATTGGCATCGCCACGCTTCAAATCCTCTGAGTATGAATTACCTTTAACCTGGCGGATAAAGCCATCTGCAATCTTTTTCTTAAAGAAATCCACTGCATTCATAAATTGATCTTCGGTGAAGTTAGATGATGGATCCACACCTTGATACAGCATGATCACACCGATGGTATCTCGCATCTCAGAGAGCACCACTACTTTTCCTTTATTTGCTGGTGCAAACAAATCTTCCATCGTACGAACACCCTTTGGAAGTTTTTGAGTATTCCAGCCAAAGCCAGCAAAACCAGATTGCCAGGTTAGTGAGTATTGACGACCCTTATCAAAGCCAACATTTGCTAAAACTTCACGAATATTAGATTTATTTGGAACATTTGCCGCATCAAGCTTTTGGGCATAACCCTGTTCAATAAATCTTGCCGCCATCCAATCTGTTGGGGTAACGATGTCATAACCAATATCTGATCCAATTGATAGCTGACCCTGTACTTTTCCATAAAACGTATTGTTATCATCAATTGCCTCTTCATAAGTGGCTTTGATTCCACTCTTTTGCTCAAAGGCGGCAAGTGTTGGATAAATCTTGGTATCCTCATTGAAATCTAAATAAAGTGGCCAACTAGCCCAACGAACGATTTTTTCGGTATCACTAACATCTACAATTGTTTTTAATCCAGTTGATGATCCAGTTCCACATGCAGCTAATACGCCAGCTGCAGAGACAGCACCTACTCCAGCAAATAATGTTCTGCGACTTAACTGAGCTTTAATAATCGCACGAGCTTCTGGGGAGAGTGATTGCTTATCTTTCATAATTGATTCACTTTCTTTTTCGCTAGTTGGTAGTAGGGGTTGTGGGGAAATCTATCAGGCGTTGAGGTTGGTCATCACATGTTTGATACGAGTGTATTCCTCAAATCCATAGGCAGAAAGGTCTTTGCCAGTACCTGAGTGCTTAAATCCACCATGTGGCATCTCAGCCACCATTGGAATATGGGTATTTATCCACACGCAACCAAAATCAAATGCTTTGGCCATTCTCATAGCGCGGCCATGATCCTTGGTCCAAACACTAGATGCCAAGCCATACTTAACCCCATTGGCATATCGCACCGCCTCTGCCTCATCGGTGAATTTTTGAACCGTAATAACTGGTGCAAAAATTTCATTTTGAATCATCTCATCGCTCTGTTTTAAATCAGCAACAACTGTTGGATTCCAGAAGTAACCAGGACGCTTAATTGCACTGCCGCCAGCGGTAACGCGGGCGTGAGCTGGCACTCGATCTAAAAATCCTTGCACCCTTGCTAATTGGTTAGCGTTATTAACTGGACCGACTAAAACATCCTCATCTGGCATACCAACCTTGATTACATTCTTAGCCTGCTCAGATAGGAGTGCTACTACATCTTCATAAGCGCTAGCCTCCACTAAAACTCTAGTTGCAGCGGTGCAATCTTGACCAGCGTTAAAGTAACCTGCAACTGCAATCCACTCACATGCTGCCTGCAGATTTGCATCATCAAAAATTACAACTGGAGCTTTACCACCTAACTCAAGGTGGAGTTTCTTTAAATCTTTAGCAGCACTTGATGCCACTTCCATACCAGCTCTTACTGAGCCAGTAATTGAAACCATCTGTGGAATCTCATGCTCAATTAAGGCTCTACCAGTATCTCGATCTCCAACTACAACATTAATTACACCCTCTGGTAAAAACTCTTGCATTAATTCAGCCATCCAAAGTGTTGAAACTGGAGTGGTATCACTTGGCTTTAGGACAACGGTATTGCCAGCAGCAATTGCAGGTGCCCACTTCCAAACTGCCATCATCATCGGATAATTCCAGGGCGTAACCTGAGCACAAACACCGATTGGTTCACGTCGAATAAATGATGTGTGACCTTTAAAGTACTCAGCAGCAGATTTACCCTCTAAATTTCTAGCCGCCCCGGCAAAAAATCTGATTTGATCCAACATTGGGCCAATCTCTTCAGCTCTTGTAACTGCAATTGGTTTTCCAGTATTTTCAGATTCAATTCCAATTAACTCTTCACTTCTAGCCTCAATTGCATCGGCAATTTTATTGATTGCTTTTTGGCGCTCACCTGGTGTTGTCTCTTTCCAAACTTCAAAGGCAGCGGCTGCTGCTTGCATCGCCTTATCAACATCGGCGGCGTTAGAAACTGGTGCTTTAGCAAATACCTCACCCGTTGCTGGGTTTATTAAATCCTGGACCTTATCTGAGGTGGCAGTAACCTTTTTACCATTTACAAAATTTTGCAGAGTTCTCACAACAGCTCCTTGGCTTAATTACGAAATCAATATCGCATGAGTCTAGTTACTACCTTTTAACATATCAATACTCATTTTCTTAGCAAGAAATACCAGCCTTGGCTGCCCTAATTGATGGGAATATAAAGTAATTGTTACTTACTCCTGCAGTTTTTTAAGACCCCACCTAGTGCCTGCCGCACACCTACTTAGGATTTTGAGTTTGTAAAAAATCTAATCGGCCCAAGATGTTCTAATGCGACTTTTTCGCCAGTGGCATAATTTGCTGGCCCTGGAATTCTCACCTGCACCGACTCATTAACTACCGCTATTTCAACCATGGCATCATGGCCATAGTAATCAATCTTTGTGATCTCACCGATGATCTTTGCTGAGTTTAAATCCTTTGAAATCTTAATCTCCTCTGGGCGAATTACTACTTCACCAAGCTCTAAGGTATTTGCATCTGAGGTAGAAGGATTAAATAAGTAATTAGTTTGACCATTTACCAATCTTTTAGCTGGTAAGACCAAAGTGTCACCAGTACTCATGGCTATTGTTGCCGAGGTTGGAGATGAGTACACCATCTCAGGTGAGCCTTGTTGCATAATTTTTCCATCTCGCATTAACGCAACTACATCTGAGCTAACCAAAGCCTCCTCTCGATCATGGGTAACTAGAATCGCAGTAGTTTTTTGAGTACGCAATAGTTTTATTACATCTGTGCGCAACTCTGCTCGTAGTTGAGCATCTAACGCTGAAAATGGCTCATCTAATAAGATCATGGCAGGTTTAACTGCAAGTGCACGAGCAAGTGCTACCCGAGTCTGTTGACCACCAGATAATTCATTCGGCATTCTGTTATCAAAACCAACTAGATCAATTAGCGATAGCATCTCTTTTACCACTTGCTTGATCTGCTCCTTAGTAAATGCTGATCGATCAATTCCAAATGCAATATTTTGAGCAATATTTAGATGCGGAAACAAGGCTCCTTCCTGCGGAACATAACCAATTTTTCGCTTATGAGCAGGTAGAGATAAGGATGAAAGGCTTACTAGCTGCTTACCAAATCTAATGGTGCCAGCATCTGGTTGAATTAATCCAGCAATACTTCTAAGCAAGGTAGTTTTGCCACATCCAGAAGGACCCAGCAGGGCGGCAATCTGCCCAGAATCTAAGTAAAAAGACAAATTATCTAAAATCTTCTTCTCACCAAATGCAACATCTAGGTTCTTAATCTCTAAAGTTGTCACCTTAACCCCTTATCTCTTGGGAGGTAAGTGCTTTATCAACCCTATCTGGCCTACTTAAGATAAAGGTCGGAACCGCAGCTATTAATAAAAGTACCAGGGCATATGGAGCAGCCTCATTAAATCTACTAATTGCAGCCGATGACCAAATTTGAGTAGCGAGAGTTTCAAATCCAGTTGGACGCAACATTAATGTGGCTGGTAACTCCTTCATCGCAGTTAAAAATACCAAGGTGGTTCCTAGTGCTATGCCAGGAGCTGCAATTGGCGTTACCACATTTTTTAATACTGCCCACTTGTTCATACCTAATGTAGCGGCCACCTCCTTAGCGCCCTCTGGAACTTTTGCCAGTGAACTACTCATACTGGCGACTGATTTTGCTAGAAATAATAATGCATATGAAAAAGCTAATAAGAAAATAGTTTGATAAACAATTCCAAGTTTTGAGCCAAATGAAACTAGAGCAAGTCCAACTACAACCCCAGGTAGTGCATGTCCAATTAAAACAACTCTGTTAGTAAATCTTGAGTACCTTGTTGATTTTTCAGATAGTAATACGCCAATTGGCATTGATAAAATTAGTGCCATAACCGCTCCGAAAAAGGCAACTACTACTGTTGATATTGAAGCGGTAGCAATCGAACTCCAATCAACTGCAACTGGATTACTAATAAAGCGAGATAGTAAAACATAAATTGGTACCACAACTGCCACTAATGTAATAGCCGCAAATATGCATATTAAAGTTATTTGATAGGGCTTTGAGTTAATTGTGTATAGCTTTATACCAGTTGTCTTAGTCGTTTTATTTAGAATATTTTTAGATTTAAATCTTTCATCTGTAATTACAAAGAGAGCAGAAAGAATAACTAAAAGTAAACTTATGACCGCTGCAGCATTTCGGTCATAAGAGGCTCGATACATATTTTGAATTGTCACAGTTAAGGTATCTACATTTAATAGTGAAACAGCGCCAAAATCACTCATAGTATAAAGGCCGACTAAAAGTACTCCACCAGAGAGGTGTCCTCGAATCTGCGGCAAAATAACTTTAAAAAAGATTTGGGCATTATTAAATCCAAATGATCTTGCCACCTCGATTTGAGAGCCATCGACTCTACGTAATCCAGCTAAGCACGCAAGAATTACATAGGGCAGAGTGGTAAGAGAGAGAATAAATACTGCAGCTAAAAAGCCAGAGAAACTTGGAAGTAAGGCTATCCAGGTGTAAGTAAATACATAGGAGGGAATGGCTAGCGGAATTGCTAGAAGTATGAGAAAGGTTGCCCGGTATGGCAGTTTCACAAAGTGCAGTCCGGTAGCAATTAAAACCCCAATTAGAGCTGTTATAGCGACAACTGCCACTACTAAAAGTGAGGTTGTTAAAACCACCTCTAAAGTCTTTGGGCGTAACAAAAGTGCCCCTATTTCAGCAACTGGCTTTTGTCCAGCTCGCATTAGCAGGTAAAAAAATGGGATTAAGGTAAGTACGATCACCACAAAAACAAGTGATGAAACTATGGCTTTATAACCACGACCTCGATTAATAGTTGAGTTTAAGGAGCCGGTAGTAGAAGGCGTCTTGGTAAGTTGCACAATTACAACAATCCGACCTTAATTAAAAGATCTTGAGTCTTCTTAGTATTTTTTAGCACCCCTAAATCAATTTTTGGTGCACCAAGCTCACTAAGTGGTGGCAAATCATTAGGTATCGGGATATTTTCCAACAGCGAGTACTCATGTATATCGGATACAAATCTTGACTGAATGCGCTGTGAGGTTAGAAAATTAATAAAATCCTCAGCTTTAATTTTTTTACTACTTGAGGCTAAAATTCCAACGCCAGATACATTAATTAAATTACCTAAATCATTAGCTTTAAAGTACCCGTTTTTAACATTTATTGACCTGCCTACAGCCTCAGCTACCTCCCAAACGTAGTAGTGATTTACCAACCCAATTGAGACCTCACCTTTATCTATTGCCTCAACAATTGCTGAATTTTTTGGGTAGATTTTTACGCCATTTGCATTTAATTTTCGTAACCAATCTTCAGCAAAAGGTAAACCCTTGTCACTGATCACTGCAGTTAAAAATGCCTGAAAGGAGGCATTTGTTGGCGCAATTGCTATCTGGTTTTTATATATTGGTTTAGTTAAATCGGTAAAGGATGTTGGTAATACTTTTACTCGATCAGGGGCGTAGGCAAAAACGCGCACTCGGGCGGTCAGACCTACCCACTCTCGATTCGCCTGTGTATATTTACCTGGTACCCCATCTGCCACACCTTTTGGGAGAGGGGTAAACAATCCTTGCTCTGCTACCGCTCCCAAAGAACCAGCATCCTGGGAGATAAATAAATCTGCTGGAGAGTTCTTTCCCTCCTCGAGAATCTGGGCGGCAAGCTCTGCTGAGTCACCATACCTAATATTTAGTTTTGTCCCAGACTCTTTCTGCCAGATCGCAAAATATGGCGCAATGTACTCTTCAGCCCTTCCTGAGTAGATCGTTAACTCAGAGATTTTAGACTCCGATGAAGAGCAACTGGTGGTTAAGGTAAGTAAAAGGGCAGAGAGTAATCCGAAGAAACCCATTTTTCTCATAAATACAGGCTAGCGTTGAAAGAAGAATTACGCAACATTTATGTTGCGTAATTGATCACACCGATTAATTTCGCCAATGAAAGTTAGCTTTTTGCCTCAGTGGCAGCGAGCTGACCACATGCACCATCAATCTCTCGTCCTCTGGTATCTCTTACCGTAACTGGCACACCATACCCTTCCAATATCTCAACAAATACTCGCTCATCCTCTGATCGAGATGCTGTCCATTTAGATCCAGGTGTTGGATTTAATGGAATTAAATTTACATGTGCATTTCTATTCTTTAACAATCTTCCTAAAAGATCTGCTCGCCAAGCTTGATCATTGATATCTCTTATCAACGCATACTCAATTGAATATCTTCTACCAGTTTTTTGTTCATACTTATCGGCTGCAGCTAACACCTCTTTAACCTTCCAGCGCGAGTTAATCGGTACTAAGGTATCTCGCAACTCATCATCTGGTGTGTGTAGTGATATCGCAAGAGTTACTGGAATATTTTCATCGATTAATTTTTCAATTCCACTTACTAATCCAACGGTTGAGAGAGTTACTGATCTGGCACCAATTCCTAAACCATTTGGTTGTGGGTTGGTTATATTTCGAATACTTTGCGTAACCGCTTTGTAATTTGCCATCGGTTCGCCCATCCCCATAAACACCACATTTGATAATCGAGTTGGACCACCTGGCATTTCACCTAAGTCACATACCTTGGCGGCCATTACAACTTGAGCAGTAATCTCTGCTGCAGTTAAATTTCTAGTTAAACCAGCTTGACCAGTTGCACAAAATGGGCATTGCATCCCGCAGCCTGCCTGTGAGGAGATACAAACTGTTGTGCGATCTGTGTATCTCATTAAAACTGACTCAACTAACACTCCATCATGCAATCGCCAAAGATCTTTTCTAGTTTTACCGCCATCACAGGTAACTGTTCTAACTAAACTCAATAACTTAGGTAAAAATGCATCAGCAATAGTTTGCCTTAACTCTTTAGGAATATCGGTAAAACTTTCCACTTCATCATTGTGGTGAGTAAAAAAGTGAACTGCTAATTGATTCGCTCTAAATGCCGGTAATCCAAACTCTTGCGCCCGAGCCTTTCGCTCCTCAATTGTTAAATCTGCTAAATGGGTTGGTGTTTTTTTCTTAACCGCTGGAGCTTCAAATACTAAATCGGCCATCTATAAGTACCGGGCAATAAGCTCAAAGGCAAACCAGACAGCGGGTGCGGTAAATAGTGCAGAATCTAATCGATCCATAATGCCACCATGTCCTGGCAGTAGATTAGACATATCCTTAATCGCTAAATCTCGTTTTATTGCCGATTCAATTAAATCTCCACAAGTTGCAGTTATCACCGTCATAACTCCAATTGCCGCACCAATTATCCACTGAGTTTCAAACAAATAATGAAATATTGCACCCCCACCTAAAACTACAGCGACTGCCCCTCCAATCAAACCCTCCCAGCTTTTCTTAGGACTAATACTGGGCGCTAATTTATGTTTTCCAAATAAAACGCCAGCAAAGTAAGCAAATGTGTCATTACAAGCTATCAATGCAACTAAGGCAAAGATTCGAAGCGCACCATCTGGATGATTTGCAAGCAACAAAATAAAGCCGCCTAGTACTGCCAGGTAAAAGGTAATAAATACTGCGGAGGTTGATCGTTTTATAAAATCTTTTTGAGATATTAAAAGCAAGGTAAACATTAAGATTGGAATAGTTAATCCGGCTGAGACTGCCAAGCCTTGAGTATTTCCACTCCAAGTTGCAGATAAAAGAACTGTCGCTGCAATCATTAATAAATAATTTGGTAGCTCAATACCACCTTTTTGATAGGCACTAACTATTTCTCGAATGCCAATCATGATTACAATCCAAATAAAAGCAAAAAATAGCAAGGGATGTATTGAGATGGTGCCAAAGATTACTCCAAGTAATAAAAGTGATACCAATATTGATGGTAGTAACTTACGACCTGCTCGCTTATTTATTGCATCATTTATTGCGTGCAGATCAGCCATCATTAAACCTCTAGCAACTCAACTTCTTTATGCTTTAGTAACTCATCAATTTTTCCTACATGCTCGCTAGTAACTTTTTCCAACTCTTTTTCTGCTCTAGCCAAATCATCTTTTCCAACTTTGCCATCTTTTTCTAATTTTTCCATAGACTCTTTTGCACCTCTTCGGATAGCACGAATTGCAACTCTAGAATCTTCAGCCTTTGCTTTAGCAACCTTAATAAACTCTTTACGCCGCTCTTCAGTTAATTGCGGAAAATTTACTCTAATTACTGTGCCATCTGAACCTGGGTTAACACCAAGATCTGAATCCCGAATCGCTTTTTCAATCGCAGCCATGGCACCTTTGTCATATGGAGTAATTAAGGCAAGTCTGGCCTCTGGTACTTGAACAGTTGCAAGTTGGGCAAGCGGGGTGCCGGTTCCATAGTAATCCACCATTAATTTTGCAAACATCGAAGGGTGAGCTCTACCGGTACGAATGGCAGCAAAATCCTCTTTAGCCACATCAATTGCCTTATTCATTTTGGCATTGCAATCTGATAAAAATGAGTTCAAATCTGACATTTACTTCTCCCTTGAATTACTACCACTCTACTAGTAGATCTTCTACTCATAAAATTACCCTTAATTAACCAGCGTGCCTATGTTTTCTCCAGTGACAGCCCGTTTGATATTGCCCTTATTTTTAAGATCAAAGACAACAATTGGTAATTTATTCTCTCGACAAAGTGAGAATGCAGCAGCATCGGCAACAGCTAAAGATTTACTTAAAACCTCATCGTAGGAGACAAAATCAAATTTCTTAGCACTCTTATCTTTTCTTGGATCAGCATCATAAACTCCATCAACGCCACTTTTTGCAAGTAGCAACGCATCTACGCCAATCTCAAGTGCCCGCTGAGCTGCAACTGTGTCGGTAGTAAAAAATGGCATACCTGCACCGGCTCCAAAAATAACTACTCGACCTTTTTCTAAGTGGCGAATAGCTCTACGTGGCACATATGGTTCAGCAACCTGTCCCATAGTGATTGCTGTTTGAACTCGAGTATCAATTCCTTCTTTTTCTAAAAAATCCTGAAGCGCAAGACAGTTCATAACTGTGCCCAGCATTCCAATGTAATCTGCGCGAGCTCGATCCATTCCGCGCTGTTGTAACTCAACTCCTCTAAAGTAATTTCCGCCGCCAATTACAATGGCAACCTCAACCTTAGATCTGACTACATCTGCAATTTGCCCGGCAACATCATGAACAACATCAGGATCGACACCGATTCCCTTTTCGCCACCAAAGACCTCACCAGATAATTTAAGGAGCACTCGTTTATAGCTTTTACGTGGCATGAGCGCTCCTTAATTTAATTATTTATTGGTGAAGTTTACTGACCTACACGGAATCTATTGAAAGCAGACACGGCAGTCTTTGCCTCATCTAGGATTTGCTGAACAGTTTTCTTTGCATCCTTTGCAAATGCTTGCTCAAGTAGTGATACCTCTTTAACGAAGCCAGTAACCCGTCCTTCAACAATCTTTGCAATTGAGGCTTCAGGCTTACCTTCGGTACGGGCGGTCTCCTCGGCAAGTCTGCGCTCCTTAGCAATCTCATCTGCTGGAACCTGATCACGACTTACAAATTGTGGTGCAAATGCGGCAATGTGTTGGGCAATATCTTTGCCAACTGCCTCAGCTGCATTTTTTAATTGCACTAACACACCAACTTGTGGTGGTAGATCTGGCGAGGTTTTGTGTAGGTAAAGGGAGACTGGCGAGCCAGTTAGGACTGAGATTCTTTTAATCTCAATCTTCTCACCCAACATCGCATTACCCTCATCGACTACCTCTTGCACACTCTTACCTGATGCTAACTTTGAAGATAAGAACTTATCTAGCTCAGCAATCTTTACAGAAGCAAGATGGTTTAGAAGTTGATCTGCTAATGCTTGAAACTTCTCGCCCTTGGCTACGAAATCCGTCTCACAATTTAGCTCAAGCATTACGCCAAGATCACCCTCAGCCTTTGCGGTAACTAAACCATTTGAGGTGGCTCTACCCTCGCGTTTGGTAACACCCTTTAATCCTTTAACGCGAATAATCTCTACCGCTTTTTGATAATCACCATTTGCTTCATCGAGTGCTTTTTTGCAATCGAGCATTCCGGCAGCGGTCTGCTCCCGTAATTTTTTAACATCCTCTGCTGTGTATGCCAACTTAAGCACCTGCAGTTTCAGTTGGCTCTTTAATTAATTCTTTTTCCCAATCAGCAAGTGGTTGTTCTGAACTTTTCTCAGCAGCGGCCGCTGCCTCAGCTGCAGCTTTATCTGCAATCTTCGCCGCATTTGCTGCCCGAATTTGTAGACCAGCGACAATCGCATCAGTCATTACCCGGGTTAACAATGCAATTGATCGGATCGCATCATCATTTCCAGGAATTTTAAAATCAATCTCATCTGGATCACAATTTGTATCCAAAATTGCTATGACTGGAATTCCCAGCTTTTTCGCTTCTGCAACAGCTAGGTGCTCTTTCTTTGTATCAATTACCCAAATAGCTGCTGGTAATTTAGTCATATTTCTAATGCCATCAAGATTTTTGTTTAACTTCTCACGTTCGCGACGAAGTACTAACAACTCCTTTTTAGTTAGAAGTTGATCATTAGCACTCTCTAGCGCTTCAAGCTCTTTTAATCTAAGCACCCGCTTGTAAACAGTTGGGAAGTTGGTAAGCATTCCGCCTAACCAACGCTCTGTTACATACGGCATGCCAACTCTGGCTGATTGTTGCTTAATTGGCTCATGCGCCTGCTTTTTAGTTCCTACGAAAAGCACATGTCCACCCTTTGCAACTGCATCCTTAATGAATTCATATGCAGCATCAATAAGTGCTAGTGATTGTTGGATATCAATGATGTAGATACCGTTGCGCTCGGTAAAGATATAGCGCTTCATCTTTGGATTCCATCGACGAGTTTGGTGTCCAAAGTGCACACCACTGTCGAGAAGTTCTCGCATTGTTACAACTGCCATTACGGCACACTCCTTTTCGCTCACTTATTACGTAAAGTAATAAGGAGCACTCGGTTTGTGATTTAGCAATTTACTAAATCCCTAGCATCTTGAACCGAGTAGTTATTGCTAACTACACCGAACAGGTTCATAAGCTCTTAATTAGTAATCAATTAATTACTTTAAGATGCGTGAAGTCACAAAACCTTTTT
Source organism: uncultured Candidatus Nanopelagicus sp. (assembly GCA_964344025.1). Taxonomy (GTDB): domain Bacteria; phylum Actinomycetota; class Actinomycetes; order Nanopelagicales; family Nanopelagicaceae; genus Nanopelagicus. Next base: position 12,062 of record CAYFKM010000015.1, read on the forward strand.
TGAAGATCTTGTGCTGGGGCAAATCCTACCTGAACTTTTAGGCCCAAATTTCCACAATTTTGCGCTCAGTTAACTCCTAATTACACCAGTAAGGGAGAGGATCTCTAGGTGCCGGCGCTACTTTTATTAACCACCCTAGTTGTTGGATTAATAACTGGAGTTTCAATTGGAAACTCAGAGGTTATAGATTGCGAGCTCACCTCAAGTAAGTACTGCAAACAAATTGATCAACTAAATCTTCGCCGAAGCTTTTAACTCCTGCGCCAGTAAATTCGCTAGGTAAGGCATGATTTGCCACTGATCAAGCATTTGCCGATACCGATCCCAATCAATTGCCGAAGGAGAGGTTTCACTTTTTACCGCTCTAATCATCAAATTTCTAGCAGTATGTTCACCACCAATAAATTCAACAATATCAACTTTATACCCTAGTAATTTTAGGATTTGTGCTCGAAGTGAGTCAGTCAGTAAATCAACCAATCGCTCCTTAACTAAACCATACCTAGTTAGTAATCCCCAGGGTTCTGGTGAATCTTTAACTTGAGTTTGTAATTGATGCATACAGCATGGAGCAACCATAATTATCTTGGCAGCATTTTTAACCGCCCAACTTATTGCATCATCAGTTGCAGTATCGCAGGCATGTAACGCAATTGCGATATCAACTTTTTGCTTAGGTGTATCGGCAATCTTGGCAGCCAAAAATTTGGCATCTATCTTAAGTTTTGCAGCTATCGCTTCATTATGAACTTTTGAATCAATTCGCTCATCAACGCCAAGAATTGAAACTTTTTGGCCCTTACTCGTTAGAAACTCTTGTACTACAAAAGTTAGGTAGGCGTGGCCACAACCAAGATCGACAATCGAAAGATCTTTTTGCTGCGATAGCTCTCCTTCAATTAATTGATTCATTAATCTTAGAAATTCATCTACTTGCTTGTATTTATCCATCTTGGTTGGCTTAATTCGACCCAACAAATCTGACATCTCTAAAATTTTGAAAATAGGATTGGATTCAGCCAACATACGCTGCTTTTGTCGATCATGGGAGAGCTCTCTGGTTAATTTAACCTTGCTTATTCCCGATATAGCTTGATCCTTCTTTGAAATTTTTACTGAGTATGACTCAGTGGTCGTATCTACCTGCAAGTTGGCATATCCAGATAAAAATAAAGGTGTGAAGTTAAAATCTACGTCAAAATTTTTTGTTGAATCTTTCTTTCCATCACTACTTACTATCTGAAACTTTAACGCATCTTTTATCAATACCGGCTTTATATCCACTCGAACAAACTCTGGCTGGATACTGCGACGCTTTCCACTTAACACAGCTCTTACAAATAAGGGATCTTTTATTCTTATTGATAACTGTTCAATCGCTTCAGATAATTCAATTTTCATTTATTTATGCTCGCGGATGTGCTTGTTTGTATGCAGATTGCAAACGCTCCGGGGATACATGGGTGTAGATCTGAGTTGTAGCCAGAGATGCATGTCCGAGAATTTCTTGGACTGTCCGCAAATCAGCACCACCTTCTAATAAATGAGTAGCTGCACTATGGCGAAGTCCATGTGGACCCATAGTTGCACCAACTGCCTTCATAGCTTCATAAACTACTTGCCGCACAGTCCGTTGATCTATCCGCTTTCCTCTAGCACCTAAGAAAACAGCAGCCTCTGATAATTGATTTGCAAACTCACCTCGACCAATTTTTAGATAATTGGAAAGTGCATTGATTGCTGGAATTCCAATTGGGACTACTCGTTGCTTATTTGCTTTACCAATAACATTTAAGGTATTTCTGGAATCATCGATATCACCTAGATCTAGGCCGCACAATTCCGAAACTCTAATGCCAGATCCATATAAGACCTCTAGAATTGCAAGATCTCTATAATTTAATGCAGTTGGCTCTTCAGCAACTTTTACCTCTAGAGATTTAATAACTGTTGCTGCCTCATCCACATTCAAAACCTCTGGTAGGACTCGATGTGGTTTTGGAATTGAAAGATTTGCACCTAAATCTGAAGTTAGCCAACCATTAGCTGCTGCCCAATTAGTAAATGCTCTAATTGAAACGATCCTTCGAGTTAAAGTAGATCTGGCCACTCCAGTACTTTGTAAATTTGCCAACCATGACCGAATATGCTCAATCTCTAACTGATTAAACTCGAGTATTCCTAGCTTTTCCATATGTTTTAAAAATGATTCTAAATCTGTGACATAGCCTCTAATTGAGTTGCTCGATAAATTTCTAACAAGAGCTAAATGCTCTTCATACTGGGTGACTAAGGCTGCTGACATGATCAGCAGATTACTCGGGTTTGCGCCCTTGTCTTAGTAAGCCGTAAGTAACCGCGTCATCTAACGCCATCGCTGAGGCTGCGATCACATTCTCATGAACTCCAACTGTGCTCCACTCACCCTCACCATCACTGGTTTCAACTAAAACTCTAGTCACCGCACCAGTACCGAGGCGGCCTTCTAATATTCGAACTTTGTAATCGGTTAACTCTAATTTGGCTAGCTCTGGATAGAACTTCTCTAAACCAGATCTAAGAGCATTATCAATAGCATTAACTGGACCATTTCCAACTCCAGTTGCCGAAATAGATTCATTTTTTGCATTAATCTTCACAGTCGCCTTCGATGATACTTTTCCAGAATCATCTTGGTGGACTGTGGTTTGCCAATCCTCAATAGTGAAAAAGCTTGGTCGCTTACCTAATACTTCAGTGCGCAAAAGTAATTCAAATGAAGCGTCCGCAGCCTCGAAGGTAAAACCTTTTCCTTCTAGCTCTTTGACTTTATCTACTACCCTGCCAATTAAATCCTTATCGCCACCTAAATCAATTCCTAATTCAGCTGATTTAAGTTCAAT
>CAYFKM010000016.1:0-14778 GCA_964344025.1 uncultured Candidatus Nanopelagicus sp.
TAGTAACATTGCAAAAAACAAACGTGGATGTTTGTTGCCGGTGACTCTTAATCACCGGGTCGGGGGTTCGAATCCCTCACAACCCACAGAAATAAATAATTAAACGAATGATTTATATAACTTTTTATTGCCACCTGGTGATCGACCAATATCAACTCCAGCTTTTTTTAACTCTCTCTTAAGTTCATTTCTAAAGGTGTGATAATCAACCTCAATTGCATGGCGCTGACCTGGGCCAAATTTAAAGTGTGGATTATCTACCTCTTGTTTAATTGCAGATTTCATATCTAAAGGTCGCTCATACTTTCCTTGGATTTCTAGGACAGCAAGCTTTGCTTGGTAATCTGCAAGCGGCCAGATGCAACCTATCGGTTGAAAAAGTCCAATAAAGTAAAGGTTCTTATATTTTTCATGCATCATTTTTTTATAAAGCGGAACTTTTTCCAAATTCTTAAAATCTATGAAATCTTTTTCAAAAAATGAGAATTCTGTCCAAAATCCGGTACAGGCACAAATAATGTCAAATTCTTCACTTGAGTTATCTGAAAAATTTACAGTTAAACCCGCGAATGAATTTATTGCACTCCTTGGTTTTATCCGACCATGTCTGATGTACTCAAGTAGATCTGAATTTAATGTCGGGTGAGTACTTAATGGTAGTGATTTATTCTCCGGTAAGTTATAGCGTGTATATGGACCAAGAATTAATCTCACTAAAAACTTCAAACCATACTGGCGTACTTTTTTTGGTAGCCACCTAGATTTGGCTGCAAATACATCCCCAGGTTGACCAAAAATAAACTTAGGAAATATCCATTGCGGGCCTCGCATAGACATATGCACACTCTTACTTACTCTAGCCGCCTCAACTGCGATATCACAGGCAGAATTTCCAGCACCAATAATTAATATTCGTTTATTGCGCCAACTTTCATCCACTCCTTTGAAGTCATGAGAGTGCAAATATTTGCCAGTATATTCGCCGGGGTATTCAGGATACTTAGGAACATTATGATGGCCATTTGAAACCATTAAGAAATCAAATTCTTCACTCTGCTTTTGGCCATTTTTGTCAATAAAATGAATTAACCAATTGCCATCCTGCATTCGTTCAACCTTACTTACCGTATGGTCAAATTTAATTTTTGAATAGATATCAAAGTGTTTGGCATAATTTTCAAAATAACTTTGTAATTGATAGTGATTTGGATAGTCAGGATAACTATCTGGCATTGGAAAGTCCTCATATTCAGACCAATTTTTAGAGCTTATTAGATGAGTATTTTCATAAACGCTAGAGTGTCCAGTCTTTGAATTAAATACCCAATTTCCACCTACTTTGTCATTTTTTTCAAAAACTACAAAATCTAAGTTTGCTTGCTGGCAATTTTTTGCAGCTGTAATGCCACTTGGGCCAGCACCTATGATGCAGATTCTTTTTGCCATATAAATCTCACATCCTTAGTAGGCTCCAACTGTTTGTATCTATAATATTAATGGTAAAAGAGAATTTCTCAATAGTCTAAATTGTGGAATTTCTATTTAGGGGTAAAAATAATGAACAAATTAATCCTAAGTTTGGGTAGTTTATAAAATATTTTTAGTTTTTTTACGCCAAAATACAAATGTGATTAATAGGATCAAAAAGATTAAAACCCACTGCCAAAATGATATTGGAAATGGTTCATGGGGATTAAGTTCTGCGCTAATTAATTTATTTTCGCCACTAATTTCAAGTTTTGCCACTACTCCAGCATGATCTGATCCATAAGGTGGATTAGTACCTATTACCTGTGCTGATTTAGCGATTACATTATTTTTGAAAAATATATAATCTAAGCGATCCGAAAACCCTAATTCATTTCCCATCTTTCTAGCTGCTTCTTCTCTATTTTTATCTGCACCTGTTAGCTCTGCATTCATGCCCCAAGTAAAATTTTTGGGATCTAAAGAGTCTGGCCCTGCATCAATAAACCCACCTTTGATCATTAATTTATAGGCGCTACAAATTGAAATCTCTTTTGGACAATTTTTACTTTCAACTGGCTGCTCACCTGGATTAGCACTTAGTTTGCCCCGTGGGTCTCGTGGATCAGAGTTAAAATCTCCCAAAACTATTAGCGGCATTTTTGTATTTTTAGTATCTGCTATCAGTTGCTCTGCCTGTTTGGCACTATTTGGAATCTTATTATCATCCCAAAGAGACTCTAAGTGAGTAGTTATAAATCTGGTTGGAATTCCATTTATCTTAATATCAGCCCAACTATAACCACGATATATTGTCATAATTTTAGGAACTATTGAATAGGTAACTTCATACTCACTATTTCCGACATTTAAGATCTTAGGCAGTAATTCTTTTTTAATTAGCAAGGCATCGCCTGTTTCAAATCCACATGAAGCCGAATCTTGAGCAAATATCTTAGAAAAAACTTCAGGATCATTTACTTTAGTTAGGTAAGGAATAGGTGATATCGAAAATCCTGGATTGTAAGCTTTACTGTTTTCAAATTCAGCGACTACATACTCACCAGATAATTCATTGATCAGAATTGAAATAAAGTCATAAACTATAACTTTTTTACTCCAGAGATTTTTTTGACATTGCCATGAAGTTGCTTCTTGGACACCAATTACATCTGGTTGATTTTGTTCTATCTCATTGGCCAATATTTTTGCTCTAGCTCTGAAGTCAGTTTTTTTCATCTGATTCCACATATATTGCGCAGCCGCTGGCAGATTTGGAATAAGCTCTAATGCTCTTCCAACATCTGCTCCTAAATAAATATTTCGACTCATAACTGTAGTTGAGGTCTTTCCATAACTTTGATTAGGGTTAACAATTTGTAATAGCGCGCTTACCAATAGAATTCCCAGCCATCTTTTCACAGCAAAAGCCTAAGTTAAAATGAATCTGCTGCAAAGTAGCCTCTTCAATTTCATACGATTTTTTTCATATGATTTGAAAAAGGGAGTTAAATTTCATTATTTTTATCCAATTAAACTGAATAATTCCGGCTTACTACCTACTTTGATCTCAACTATTTTAAGAAATTCTTAGAGTTTACGAGGTTAAATTTATGGTTAAACTTATGCTATGAAAATCCGTCAGATAGACCTTCGCGGAAAAGTTTTAAGTAAATCTGAGTTGAAAAAATTGATTCCTCGTGGAAATTTTTCAGTCGCCGATGCCATGATCAAAATTCAGTCCACTTTAGACAAAGTTAGAACTGGAGATGAAAATGATTTAAAGCAGCTATGTTTGGAGTTTGATGGGGTAGCTCCAAAAACAATAAGAGTTAATCCAGCTGAACTAAGCTCGGCTCTTTCTGAGTTAGATCCAAAGATTAAATCTGCTATTGAACTAGCGATTAAACAGGTTAAAAAGGTCGCTCAGGATCAGATTCCACAAAGCACTACTACAGAAGTGTTGACTGGTGGTTCAGTTGATCGTAAATGGGTAGCTGTGGATCGTGTAGGACTTTACGTGCCTGGCGGCATTGCCGCTTATCCAAGTTCTGTAATTATGAATGTTGTACCTGCACTAACTGCTGGAGTAAAAAGTATTGCAGTAGCCTCTCCGCCGCAAAAAGAAAATAATGGGCTTCCTAACAAAATTATTTTAGCCACATGTCAATTACTGGGAGTAACTGAGGTCTATGCAATTGGTGGAGCTCAAGCAGTTGCCATGTTTGCTTATGGTGTAAAGGATGTATGTGAATCTGTCGATATGGTGACTGGACCTGGCAACATTTATGTTGCAGCTGCTAAGCGAGCGCTTCGCGGAGTAATTGGAATTGATTCCGAGGCTGGCCCTACTGAGATTGCAATCTTGGCAGATGATTCGGCTAAACCTTCAGATGTTGCAGCTGATCTAATCTCTCAGGCTGAACATGACATAATGGCTGCTGCGGTATTAGTTACTAACTCTTCGAAATTGATAACTCAACTTTTACCAGAGCTTGAAAAGCGAGTTGCTGCAACAAAACATAGTAATCGAATTTCTCAATCCTTATCTGGTGAGCAATCTGCAATTATTTTAGTTGATTCAATTGACCAAGGGGTTAAGGTTATTAATGCCTACGCTCCAGAACATTTAGAACTTTTGCTTACAGATGCTAAAGAGCGTTCAAAACAAATTAGAAATGCCGGTGCAATTTTTCTAGAGCGTTACTCCCCAGTGTCCTTAGGTGATTACGCTGCAGGTTCAAACCATGTTCTGCCAACTGGTGGCTGTGCCTGTCACTCAAGTGGGTTATCCGTGAATACCTTTATGCGTAACATTTCTGTAATCCACTACAGCAAAGCTGCCTTCAATGAGATTGCAGATGAAGTAATTACCTTGGCCAACGCTGAAGATTTACCTGCTCATGGAGAGGCGATCAAAGCCAGACTTGAGTGAAACTTAAGTTTGATACTTGGCAGTAGCCTTTATTTAATTGTATTATTTTATATGGCTATTAATTCAAATCTTCAATCTACTGTACTTGCAAAGGCGCAAGAGAAAAGATTTATTAAATCTCTTGGTCGCTTAGATATCACTTTATTTATTGTCGCAGCGATTATTTCACTCGACACAATTGCAACCATCGCCACAGGTGGTCCACAATCATTATTTTGGGCAGTTTTTGTTGCACTCACATTCTTAATTCCAATCGCCATGCTTATGGCAGAGACTGGTTCAGCATTTCCAGAGGAGGGCGGTCTTTATCAGTGGGTTAAATTTGCCTACGGCAGATTAACTGCTGGTATAGCTTCAGTTTTGTATTGGATCACAAACCCACTTTGGCTCGGTGGCTCACTATGTTTCATTGCCTTTGATGCCTTTAGTGGATATGTATTTGAGATTAAGTCCGGATCTGCAGGAGAGTGGATCTTTAAGATTGCTTTTGTTTGGTTAGCAATATTTCTAGCAATTGTAAATCTAAAACTTGGTAAAAGATTTATTAGTGCTGGTGCAATTGCAAAGGTAACCGTAATAAGTTTATTGGTTATTACAACTGTAATTTATGGTATTCAAAATGGTTTTGAGCCATTTGCAGGCTCAAAATTAATGCCAACTTTAGGTGGTTTTATTGCTATTGCACCGGTAATCCTATTTTCCTACGTCGGTTTTGAAGCACCAAATGCAGCATCAGATGAGATGTTTGATGCTAAGAAAGACACAGCACCTGCGATTAGGCGAGGAAGTTTCATTGCCACCTTGGCATACATTTTGCCGGTATTGGCAATTATTTTAATTGTGCCAGCAGATGAGGTTGAAGGCTTAACTGGATTTATGGGTGCCATTAAAGAAGTCTTTTCTGTATATGGTGGCGCAGCTGATTTCTTTGTCACAATTGCAGCTTTGTTGTTTATTTTTGGCTTGCTATCTCTAGGAAGTGCCTGGATGATGGCAACTGATCGTATTCAAGCTGTTGCAAGCGCCGACGGCACCTTCTTTAGTGGTTGGTTTGGCGAGTTCAGTCAGAAATTTGGCACACCAGTTAGAGTCAATATTTTATCTGGATTTATGTCAACTGCATTTTTAATTGCTGCCATGACCATCGTTGAGGGCGATGCTGCTGCCATATTTGCAGTGGTATTAACCTGTGCAATCTCTACGCTTTTAGTTTCTTACACAATCATTATTCCATCAGTTATGAAATTAAATAGAACGGTAAGAGATGTCAATCGCCCATATTCAGTACCTGGCGGAGTTCGTGGCTTTCAGATTATGGGTTGGGTTACTTTCCTATACATCTGTATTGGATCGATAGGAGTAGTCTTCCCAGGAACTCTAGAGAGTGTCTTTGGACTTGAGTACAACTTCGAAGAAATTTGGGGAATGTCAAGATCTAGCGTGCAACTATTCACAGCTGGCACCATGGCAGTTGTGATTTTAATAAGTATCGCCGGATATCTCGGTGGTAAAAATGTTCGCAAGGATCTAACTGGAGTCAAAGAGTTCTAAATTCGAAAGAATTAAACAGGCCTTGAAAAATTCAAGGCCTGTTTTTTTATCCAAATTTGCACTAGTAAAAAATAATTGTTAAGTCTAATTACCTATCCTAATTATTAACTTTTATTATTAATTAATGTAAGTGCCTGTGCTAGGGTAAATCTACCTTCATATAAAGCCTTACCTACTATCGCTCCACTTATGCCAATACTTTGCATCGTAATTAATTTTTCAAGATCAGCTAAGGATGAAATACCACCACTTGCAATTACTGGCACATTGGTAGAGCTACAAACCTTCTCTAATAGCTCAAAATTTGGTCCAAGTAGACTGCCATCTTTACTGACATCGGTAACAATAAAATGAGCACAACCTGCAGCTGTTAATTTTTTAATTGCCTCAAGCACATCTCCACCTTGACTTTTAACTCCCCTAGCCGCAAGCACTCCATCCTTTATATCTAGGCTTACAACAATTTTTTGGCCATATTTTTTCACAATCTCACAACTCCAAGATAAATCATTAAGAGCAGCTGTACTTAGCACAATTCGATCGCAATTTGTGGCTAGTGCAGTTGATAAAGTTTGAAGATCACAGATTCCACCAGAAAGCTCAAATTTTATATCTACAGAATTTATTACATCGATTAATAATTGAGAATTACTGCCAACACCATATGCTGCATCAAGATCTACTAAATGTAACCATTTAGCACCTGCTGCTTGAAAATCTCTAGCAGACTCAACTGGTGAGCCATAGTTTGCACCATCTACAACTCTGCCCTGCATAGGCCTAACTGATCTACCATCTTTGATATCGATAGCAGGAAGGAGTTCAAATTTATTCATTTCATACCATTAACTTTATCTCGCTGCAATTTTAATCTCATCTTAGGAAGTATTGCATTAAGTACATAAAATTTGTATTAATCGGGATAATATTTCTAAAAATAATCATGCTCGCTGGTTTGAACCTATCCGGCCAAAGTAAATGAGCAAACTCATGATCAAACCAGTTATAACTAATGCCACAGTTATAGAGGTTAACTCGACGACCCACGCTAAAATTGTTTTAGCTATAAAAATAGCAATAGTGTTTATAAATCCCAATTGCGCAACAGCTAAAGCATTCTTACCATCTGAAAGCTTGCCGGCGATTGAGAAAAAAAGTGGCGACATCGCAGAGCTTCCAAGGCCAGCCAAAAAGAACCCAAAGAAAGCAATTAGATAAGCAAGAGTTTGATACTTTTCAACAATCGAGGTAGAAATTATTAATCCTAAAACAAAACCTACACCTCCGACTGAGCCACCAACTTTGATCCAAAATTGCTCACTTTGACGGTTCAAGGCCCAACCAATTGAAAATCTGCCAATAATTAATCCAACTAAAAATAATAAGTAGGAAAGAGTTGCAATAGATGAACCCATGTTTAGTTGCTCTTTCCCAAATAATGTTGCCCAGTCGGCGATCACAAACTCTAAAATTGATGAACAGAAAAAACCAATGCTCAAAAACCAATTTACTTTGAACTTAAACTGCTTAAGTGATGTAACTTGATAAGAATCATCTGCACCAGCCTTTGGTGAGAAGGTATTAGACAACTTTTTAATACAAAATTGAGTGGTAATCCAGACTAGTATTATTAAGGTTGAAATATGCCAAGCAATTGAAATATGAGTTGAGATCAAATAAGCAATAGCTGTGGTGCTGGTTGCACCCACTGCCCAGGCGCCATATAACTTTGGAATAATTGGCCTCTTAATATCATCTTGGCGATGAAGTGAGTGACCGCTTGAGGCAATGTGATAGATAGAGATTCCAGAACCAGCGCAAATATTTGCTATCAAAAAAATTAATGGTGATTTAGTATGAACTAAAACTAAAAAAGATAAAGAAATAATGGATGATCCAGTTTGCAATGCTCGCTTGGCGCCAATGGTATGGACAATCTGACCACCAATTAACAACATAATTATTGATCCGATTGAGGCTGAACTTAATAACGTACCAAACGTTCCGTTATTTATGGCTAGATTGGCTTTCAAATCTGGTGTTCTAGGAGCTAGTGACATTATTGATATACCAAAAAGAAAGAAGATAGCACTCAAATAGATATTTTCTTTCTTAGTAAATACTTGTTTATCGAAGTTTTTCAAAACAGCAAACTCGCAAGTTCACTTCTTGCTTTTATCAACCTTGGATCAGTTGGATCAACTAAATTGAATAAGGAAATTAAATGTGCCTTTGCCCTCTCGCGCTCCTCAGCTTGAAAACTCTTTATTGCTTTAAGTAAGCGATCAAAGGCTGCTTGGTTGTTTCCAGAGGCAATTTCAATATCTGCACACATTAATTGACTTGTTAAATCATTATCTTTAGCATTTTTTAAGACCAACTCTGGGTCTAGGCCATCAATTCTCAGCATTAGATTAACTTGGGCAAGCCCAATTGTTGCAACTGGATCATTTGGTTTGCGTTTAAGCCATGACTCATATGCAATCTTTGCTGCTTTGTAATCTCCTTTTTCCATCGCAGCATATGCTGCCTGTTCCTCTGGTTCCATAGGAATTTCAGTTGGACCCTCTGGAGCCTTTCCTACACCTTTTTGAGATGCAAGCTCTAACAATTTATTTATAACTAATCTCACCTGATCTATTGGCGGAGCTGATTCAAATAGCGGCAGTAATTGTTCAGCCACAATTGCGATAGCAATTGGAACTGCCTTTACCTGTAATGCTTGGGCAACTTGCGGCTGAGTATCAACATCTACGGTGCCAAGTAGCCAACTGCCGTTATCAGCTTGCGCTAATTTTCCTAAAGTTTCTAAAATTTCTTTTGATTGAGTACTTCGCGGCGACCAGCACAGCAAAACCACTACCTTTTCCTTTGATTTACTAACAAAATCAGTAAGTAAGTTTTCTTGAGTTACTGCTACTCCAGGCAAGGGAGTATCTGATGGGGCAGATTTTTTTAAAGTCGATAGATCAAAGGCATTTCCAAAATTAGCGCCACCTTTTGGTGGCATTGCTCGATTAAAACTCATTTGCCAACAACCACTCCAGAATCCATTCGATAAGGTAGTACCTTCTCAATATAATCTTGAGTTGCAAAATCTAACCCAACATCTCGGCCCAACTTCTCACCTAAATACCATCTATTCTCCAAAACCTCATGAAATAGCTGTGCTGGCTCGACTCGACCCTTTAACTCCTCAGGCACTTGATTTACAACTCGCTTAAATACATCAGATAGCCATTGCTTAACCACAACTGCATGTGGAGTACTAGGTGGAAACTCACGCGCTTTATAGCGATCATAAGAGGCAAGTAATCGCTTTGCCTGCAACTCCTCAGCTTGTAATCCCATTAACTCCTCTAACCTATTTGCATGGTATCGCGCCGCAACTAATTTTGGTTGAAACTTAATTGTGCCCTTATCGCCAGTAGTTGTTACCTCAACCTCTTCAACGGCAAATCCTAAATCTTGTAGCGATCTCATTGCTCGCTCAACTGCTTGTCGATCTGATGCATCTAATATTTGTGGCTCCTTTAGCATCTTCCATAATCTGCGATACCTTCTTATGACACCATCTGAAGCTCTAACAGGATTTATATCTTTGGATAGAACTCCAGCTGAAGCTAAATCCTCTAGTTCAGCTGCCACATTAAAGTGAGCTAACTCAAGATCATGTTCACGTTGGCCATCGCTTAATGATTTTTGAAACTCTCCAGTTTCAGCATCAACTAAATATGCAGCAAAATCATTAGCATCTCTTCGAAATAAGGTATTTGAAAGTGAGCAATCCCCCCACCAAAAACCAAGTAGGTGCATTCTCACCAAAAGTAACGCTAGCGCATTTGCCATATTTAAAATTTCAGCAGGAGTAACAGAGCCACTTAATATAACTCGATATGGTAATGAGTACGGTAAGTACTTTGTAACTAGAGCTGCTGGTAATTCATTACCATCGCTATCCACTCTGCCCTCAATTACTGCCACTGGTTCAACACATGGAGCTGTACGCTGATTTAAATCTCTTAGTAACGTGTACTCACGATTTGCAAACTCTGACACAGTCTCTTTAACCGCAAATATTTCAGAATTACTTTTCTTTGGATTTGATCTAATTAAACGGACTACGTGTCTTGAAATTCCTCGCATCGAGGTTAAAAGCTCATCCTCTGGCCAACTTTCAAGGGGCTTATCCCAAGGAAGATTGGCCAAAGTGGCAATCTCCTCTCCCAATCCTTTGATTCTTAACCCACTCATACCCATATTCTCCCTTATTTGAGATCCACTCTCTAATCAATACGGTCAGTATCGGCAAAAAAGATGGATAAAATTAGATTATGGCGATATTTGGTAAACCAAAAATTGGTTCAAAACTTTCCACACTACGTCAACGCAAAAGTTCAAATAAGCCAAATGAAGATTTAGGTAAAAAAGGTAAGCCAGTAGATACCAGTCATCCATTTTATTTTGGGTTTATGGTGACAACTGGTGCCCTTTTAGCATTCACAGTCCTGCAGGCTTTGGCCTCTGCCAGCGCTGTATTTATATTAATTATTATTTCACTATTCCTAGCTGCGGGATTAAATCCAGCGGTACTTTTTTTCCAAAACCGTGGTTTAAATCGAGCTGCCTCAGTCGGTGCAGTTATGGGATTAGTACTGATATTTGTGGGTGCTTTTATTGCAATTGCAGTTCCGCCATTAATTGATCAAGGAAATCAGCTAATTGATAATGCTCCACAATTAGTTAAAGATTTAAATAATAACGCCCTAATTAATGATTTAAATGCAAGATATGGAATTGTTGATTCCCTGCAAAGCAAAATTGATTCTGTAATTAAAGATGGGCAATTTGCAATTACTGCATTTGGTGGAGTAATCGGTGTCGGTAAGGCTGTAGTTTCAGGCCTAGTTTCTGCCTTAACTATTTTAGTCTTAACACTTTACTTTTTGGCCTCATTACCTCAAGTAGTAAATATTGGTTTGAGATTTATCCCAGCTAGTAGAAGGAATCGAGTATCTAAACTAGTTAACGCAATAATCATCAGAGTTGGTGCATTTGTGGGTGGGCAAGCAATAATTGCCACACTTGCTGCACTATTTATTTTAATAATGGGATTGATAATTTCTATGCCCTATACCGGACCACTTGCTATGGTTGTCTTAATTTGTGGATTTATCCCATTAATAGGTCATTTTATTGGCATGGGAATTGTTACCTTGGTATCACTTACTAAATCACCTACCACAGCAATTATTGCTTTATCTGCTTACATAATTTATGTGCAAATAGAAAATTACTTAATTACACCAAAAATTATGCGAAAATCATTAGCAATTCCTGGACTAGTAACAATTATTGCTGCCTTGCTTGGAACCTCACTCCTTGGATTAATCGGTGGATTACTTGCAGTGCCAATAGCTGCAGCAATTTTATTAATTCTTGATGAGGTTGTTTTCCCTCGAGCTCAGCAATCTTAAATTTCGGTTGGAAGCGGCAATCTATTTGGCGCAATAATCTTAACAATCTCACTTAGTATCCGATGCACCATTGGCTCACCAACCCAAAGATGCTTTCCATCTACTACATCTATCTGGGTTAAATTTGAAAGTTTAGAGAATTTAGATCTTGCTTGATCAGGCTTTAAATAATCATCATGCTCGGGGATAAGTGCGGTTATTGGTCGACCATCAGTTGCCCAAAAAGCTAAATCCTCATCAGTGGTAGATAACATCGGTGGACTTAGTAAAATTAACTCCTTAATCCGAGCATCTTTTGCGTATTGCAAAGCTAATTCTGTTCCAAAAGACCAGCCAATCACATATAGATTTTTAACCATTAATTTGTCAAAGCAGTACGCAATTGCAGCTAATACATCAAATTTTTCAGATTTGCCCAGGTCATACTCGCCCTGACTTTGCCCAGCTTCACTCTTACTACCACGCGTATTAAATCTAATCACTTGAATACCTGCTAGGTAAGGTAATCGGTTAGCAGCTTTCTTAAAAATATGTGAATCCATCATCCCGCCCCCAGATGGATTGGGGTGGAGCATCAATACTGATCCAGTTATCTCACCCTTTGGGGTTGCCACCTCACCAACTAATTTAAGCCCATCACTTGTGTAAAAATAGATTACGCTGCGATCCGCAGGCAAAATAGTTGAAGGTCGGATTAACTCTGTCATGAAAAAGAGTTTACTCTTACCCCATGAGTGCCAATGCCACCTTTGAAAAATTTGATCCAAGAACTGGTGCAGTAATTGCCTCATATAAGAACTTTTCACAAGATGAGGTTTTTATAGTTGTTGAAAATGCACAAACTGCTGCTAGTAGATGGCAAGAGTTTGGATTCACTGCTCGTAAGCGAGTACTTCTCAAATGGGCAGCGTATATAACTAAAAATCAAAAAGAGATTTCGCAATTAATTGCAACTGAGTGTGGAAAACCACTTGGAGATGCAACACTTGAAGTTTCAATCGCAATTGATCATATTGCTTGGGCTGCAAAGCATGCACAACAGATTATGCGCAAGCAAGATCGCCCGGTTGGATTATTAATGTTTAATATGAAGGCACAAGTTCAGCGATCTGCCCTTGGGGTAGTTGGTGTTATCGGTCCATGGAATTACCCAATTTTTACGCCAATGGGCTCCATTGCATACGCTCTTGCTGCGGGAAATGCTGTGGTGTTTAAGCCCTCCGAATTTACTCCGGGAGTTGGAAAGTGGCTTGGTGATTCGTTTGCAGAGGTTGCACCCTTTGAAAATATTTTTACCACAATTACTGGATTACCAGATACTGGAAAAGCTTTAACTCAATCTAAAGTTAACAAAATTTCCTTTACCGGTTCAACTAGGACTGCAAAAAAAGTTGCGGCAAGCTGTGCTGAATCTATGATCCCCGTGGTTTTAGAGTGTGGTGGAAAAGATCCAGTAATTGTTGCTGCAGATGCTGATATTAAGTTAGCAGCTGAGTACTCACTCTGGTCTGCTATGGCAAATGCTGGACAATCTTGCATAGGCGCTGAGCGAGTATATGTAGTTGAGTCTGTAGCTGATGAATTTATTCAAATAATTACCAAAATGGCAAAAGATATTGAGGTTGGAAAAGATTATGGACCTGCCACAATGCCCTCTCAATTAAAGGTAATTCAATCTCACTTAGATGATGCAAAAGCTAAGGGTGCAAATTTTTTACTTGGCGGTAATAACTCAGTTAAAGGTGCCTTTGTTGAGCCGGTAATAATGGTTGATGTACCTGAGGATTCAACAGCTATGACCGAAGAAACTTTTGGACCAACATTGGCAATTAATAAGGTTTTAAATATTGATGAGGCAATTGCCCTGTCAAATGCCAGTAACTATGGATTAGCAGCTGCAGTATTTTCAAAACGAGATGGTGAGAAGATTGCGGCAAAACTTGCCTGTGGAATGGTCTCTATCAACTCAGTATTTCTATTTGCTGCCGTTGCATCGGTACCATTTGGTGGCGTAAAAAACTCTGGTTACGGACGCATCCATGGTGCAGAGGGTTTGCTTGAGTACACATATGCACGAACTGTTGTAAAAACTCGATTTAAAATCCCCTTGAAATTTACAACTTTTAAGAGAACCAAATTATCTGAAAAGGTTTTAATAACTTTGATAAAAAGATTACATGGCCGAGGTAAATCTTAAGTCAAGTTAGTAAGTTGCTCGACCACCTGAGATATCAAAGGTAAAGCCAGTTGTAAATGAGCAAGCTTTAGATCCCATAAAAGCAATTATCTCTGCTACTTCACTCGGCTCACCCAGCCTTCCAGCTGGAATTTTAGAGATCATATAATCCAAAGTTTCCTTGGCAGTGTTTACATTAATTGGAGTGGCAATAACTGCCGGTGCCAGTGCATTTATCGTAATTCCATCAGTTGCTACCTCTTTAGCTACGCCCTTAACAAATCCAATCAGGCCAGATTTTGCTGTGTTGTAAGGTGCCATCTTTGGATTACCCTCTTTACCTGCAATTGATGCAACCTGCACAATTCGCCCATATTTTTGCTTTTTCATAATTGGTAACACTGCTTGAGTTAACCAAATAGCTCCAAATAAATTTACGGAAATAACCTTTTGAAAATCATCCCAATTAATATACTCGACAAATTTTCCAGTTGGCCCTGGATAACCAGCACAGTTAATTAACGCATCAATTCGCTTATCTTTATTACTAATTGATGCTACTAAATCTAAAATTTTCTTTTGATCTGATATATCGAGTACAGCTTTTTCCGCTTTACCGCCAACTTTTAAAATACTTGCGACTGTCTCATCTACGCCAGATTCATTTAAATCAACACAGATCACCTTTGCACCCCTAGTTGCAATTAACTCTGCAGCTGCTCTACCAATGCCACTTGCTGCCCCAGTAACTACTACAACTTGGCCGGAATATGAGATTTGCTCAAACGCTATATTGTCACTCATTGTTATCTGATTATACTTGGCTATCAATTGAATCAAAAATGGTTTGAATGGAGCATCATGGCATCTTGGCCAAGCACACGAGATCCAAAGGGTCCAATGAAGCGTTCAATTGGAATACTTAACAAGCAAAAAATTCAATCTCAAGATAGTGATGGCCTACCAGAATCTGCAAAGCGATTTACTGATGGATCACGGTTTAAAATTGAAATACCTTCGGTTGAAGGACCAACTGCATTCAAAACAGTTATTGAAGAGGCAAAAAAACATAAATTAATTATTCATCGTATTTCTCAAGGCTCTGGCATCATGATGCAAACTGAAGATGAGATAAAACAAATGGTTGCGTTAGGGAAAAAGGAAAAGATTGA
>CAYFKM010000017.1:0-14179 GCA_964344025.1 uncultured Candidatus Nanopelagicus sp.
GGAGCCGTGCAGTAAATCAATAAATCGCTGGGGTACCAGGACTCGAACCTAGACAGGCTGAACCAGAATCAGCAGGGCTACCAATTACCCCATACCCCAATATTTAATTTTTAGCATGATAAGAATACCCTGCGGAAATTTTATTTGGAAATTGCCGCCCTTATTCGCTCCAGGGAACGCTCTTTACCTAATAGCTCTAGTGATTCAAAAAGCGGTGGTGAGATATGTGAACCAGTTATTGCAATTCGAATTGCACTAAATGCGACTCTTGGCTTTAGTCCCATGCCATCAATAAGTGCCGCCCTTAAACTCTCTTCAATTTTTTGAGTCTTCCAGATACTCAGTCCTTCAATACTTGCAAGAGCTGTGACTAAAATTTTCTGCGATGCATCATCTAATATTTTTACACTCTCTTCTTGCGCGATAGCAAATACTTTGACAAACAAGAAATTAAGCATAGGAGGAATCTCAGATAACTTAATTATTCGCTCTTGAATAATTGGCAAAGCTGATCTAACAAGTGCAATCTCCTCCTGAGTTCCAGAAATCACCTGAGATTTCAATAAAAATGGAAGTGATAATTCAAGGAATTTATCTAAAGTCAATGCGCGAATCTTGTCACCATTTATAGCCTCTAGTTTTTTCATATCAAATCTTGCTGGGCTGCTATTAACTCTCTCCACAGTGAAAAGATCAACTAACTCCTGCATACTAATGTTTTCTTTATCATCTCCAGGTGACCATCCTAAGAGTGCAAGGTAATTGCAAATGGCCTCAGGTAAAAATCCCTGTTCTCGATACCAGGCAATTGAAACCTCACCATTTCGCTTTGATAATTTTGCATTATCTTGTCCCATCACAAAGGGCAGATGTGCAAATAAAGGATAATCTTTCTTATCTACACCCATAGCCTGGTAGACGCGAATTTGTCTTGGCGTTGAAGATAGTAAATCTTCACCTCGCAGAACATGAGTAATCTTCATCAAAATATCATCAACAGCAACAGCTAACGTATAAAGTGGAGAACCATCGGCGCGAGCTAGTACAAAATCCGGCACATACTCATGCTCAAATTTCACTTCACCTCGAATCAAATCCACAAATGAAGTCTCACCGCTTGGCATACGCATTCTTACAACTGGCTTTCTTCCAGCTTTCTCGAAATCTGTAATTTGGGCTGGTGTTAATTCTCGGCAATTTCCGTCATAACCTGGTGCTTTATTATTCTGCATTTGAATCTGGCGTCGTTGCTCTAACTCCTCTGAACTGCAGTAACAATGATATGCATCACCCTGATCTAAAAACTTTTGAGCCCACTGGGTATAAATTTCTAAACGTTGAGATTGTAGATAGGGTCCAAATTCGCCACCTACTTCTGGACCTTCATCCCAATTAAGGCCGAGCCATTTTAATGTTTCAATCGCAGCTTGAATGTATTGATTCGTAACTCGTTCAGTATCAGTGTCTTCAATTCGAAAAATTAACTTACCACCAGTATGCCTGGCATATGCCCAATCAAATAAAGCAGTTCTTATATTTCCAACATGCAAATCACCTGTTGGCGATGGTGCAAACCTAACTCTCACTTGTGATTTATTGGACACGAGCTGACACCTTGTTGGTTAATGTACCTAATCCATCAATTGATATCGAGATTGTTGAACCTGCAGTCATTGGACTAATTCCAGCAGGTGTACCAGTTAAAATTACATCTCCTGGGAGTAGAGTCATTACATTTGAAACAAATTCAATGATCTGCGGGATCTTAAAAATCATTTCTGAGAGTAAAGATGATTGCATAACTTGACCATTTAAGGTTGCAGTAATTTTTTGATTACTTGGATTAAATTCAGTTTCAATCCAAGGTCCTAGCGGGCAAAATGTGTCAAAACCTTTTGCTCTTGTCCACTGACCATCTTTTTTCTGTAAATCTCTAGCCGTTACATCATTTGCCAGCGTATAACCATAAATTACATCATTAGCTTTCTCTGCCGGCACCTCTTTGCAAATTCGGCCAATTACAATGGCAAGCTCCGCTTCGTGATCTAAACGTTCACTCATGCCCGGCCAAACTATAGTTTCATTTGGTCCAATTACTGAGGTATTTGGTTTAATAAAGATAATTGGCTCAGTTGGCACTTGGGAATTCATTTCTGCTGCATGGTCAGCGTAATTCTTTCCTATGCACACAACTTTACTTCTTGGAATTACTGGAGATAATAATTTAACTTCAGATAATTGAATAGTTTTATCTTGTGGCACAATCCCAGAATATATGGGGTCACCTTTCAGCACTAAAATTGCATCGTTATCATTTAAAACACCATATAACGGGTCTGATCCAATCCCAATTTTTTTAGGTGCAGTAAATCTAACAATGCGCATTAGACCATCTTACAACTGATCAACTATCTTCCCTGATTCTTCAATTTTTTCAACCAACACAGTGGCAATTCTATGTCTACGACCTGAAGGCCTTTCAGCAGTTAATTTCCAACCAGGAACTGTGATAGTGCTACCAGGAATAGGTACGCGCCCTAAATGCTTAGCAATCAAACCGCCAATGGAATCGACATCCTCAATTTCTTCATCAGTGAAACTACTATCAAATTTTTCTGCAAAATCTTCAACATGAAGTCTTGCTGAAATTCGTGCTTTATTTTCATTAAGCCACTCAACTTCTTCACTTTCATTATCATCGTACTCATCAGCAATTTCTCCAACTATTTCTTCTAAAATATCTTCGATGGTTATTATTCCCGCAGTTCCACCATATTCGTCAACTACAATTGCCATATGGATTTGATCTCTCTGCATTTGCTTCAATAAATCATCTGCAGTTTTATTCTCCGGAACAAAGGTTGCTTTACGTAAATGCTCCTCAACTTTTTCATTGATCTCAGAGTTTGGATTGTCATGAACTCTTTTGGCCAAATCTTTTACGTAGGCAATTCCTACAACATTATCTAATTTTTCAGAGATTACAGGAATTCGGGTAAAGCCAGAACGAAGAGCAAGAGACAATCCCTGTCGCACAGTTTTATCAGCCTCGATCCAGACCATTTCAGTTCTAGGAACCATAAGTTCGCGAACTAGAGTCTCACCTAAATCGAAAACTGAATGGATCATCTCTCGCTCAGATTCTTCTACAAAACCACTCTCACTAGCTTGATCGACCAAATCTCTAAACTCTGCCTCAGTAGAAAAGGGACCAGCTTTAAAGCCTTTTCCCGGAGTTAATGCATTTCCAATTCCGATAAGTAAAGTGGTAAGTGGTCCCAGTAATTTAGATAAAACTACAGAAATTGTGATTGCTAGTCTTGCCCATTTTATAGCGTGTTGTTTTCCTAAAGTTCTTGGACCAACTCCTACAACTACATATGAGATAGCAACCATTAGCGCGATGGCCCAAAATAGTGCTAGACCTTTGTTAGTGCTGCTCTCCACCAAGTAAACCGCAACGGTCGCGGTGGCTGTTAACTCACAACTCTTACGCACCAAAAGTAGTACATTCAAAAACTTAGCAGGGTTAGCAACAAAGTTTTGAAACTTTATTTTATATTTTGGTTTTGCTTCAACAATTTCTTCAATCAAAAGTCTAGAAAGCGATGTTAGAGCGGATTCTGAACCTGCGAGTAACCCAGCAAATAGTAATAATAATATGATCAAAATTAATGATTCAATGCTCACTTCGAAGTTCTCCATTGATCAAGAAAATTTTGTTGTAATTCAAACATCTCAGCTTCATCATCTAAATCCTCATGGTCAAACCCAAGTAAATGTAAGACACCATGGACAGTGAGTAATTCAAGTTCTAATTCCAAAGATTGTTTTCCATTCTTCGCTGCATAAGATGGGCAAAGAACGATATCTCCAATTATCCCTGGTCCATTTGCCGATGAATTGGGTTCAATTTCATCCATTGGAAACGACAAAACATCGGTTGGTCCTGGCAAACTCATCCATTTGAGATGTAACTGTTCCATTTCCTTTTCATCCACCAATTTGATAGCAAGCTCTGAATCAGGATGTATACCTAGCTTTGTTAATGTAAAATTAGCAAGTGATATCAATTGTGATGCATCACAGGTAGTACTTGAGCTATTTTCCAAATCTATTTTCATATCAGCTACTCACTCAGAGTAATTGGCAATCACCTTTTTTCGCTTCTAATTGGGAATGTGGACTTAGAAATATTCTCATCCCAGTTTCCGTATGCAGTAACTATTTCACTTACTAATCTATTACGAACTACATCCTCAGCATTTAAATAGATGAAAGATATGTCATCAACTTCGTTCAAGATATCCTGAACAATTTTGAGCCCAGATTGAGAATTATTTGGTAGGTCTACTTGAGTGATATCGCCAGTTACTACCATTCTTGAACCAAATCCTAAACGTGTTAAAAACATTTTCATTTGTTCTGCAGTTGTATTTTGAGCTTCATCTAATATTATAAATGCGTCATTTAAAGTTCTACCGCGCATGTATGCTAGTGGTGCCACTTCTAGTACACCTGAATTCATTAACCTTGGAATTGCATCTTGATCAATCATGTCATGTAGGGCATCAAATAATGGCCTTAAATAGGGATCAATTTTTTCATGCAAGGTACCGGGTAAAAAACCCAA
Organism: uncultured Candidatus Nanopelagicus sp.; assembly: GCA_964344025.1. GTDB lineage: Bacteria > Actinomycetota > Actinomycetes > Nanopelagicales > Nanopelagicaceae > Nanopelagicus. The sequence continues at coordinate 4,634 of CAYFKM010000017.1, forward strand.
TCGCTCTCCTGCTTCAACTGCGGGCCGGGTCAAAATGATTCTATTTACTTGCTTTGCTTGTAAAGCCTGAATCGCTTTAGCCATTGCAAGGTAGGTTTTGCCACTCCCGGCTGGTCCAATACCAAAAGTAATTGTATTTGTATCTATTGCATCAACATACTTTTTTTGATTCGAAGTTTTAGGTCGAATCGTCTTACCCCGATTGCTTAATATATTTAGCGATAACACCTCTGCTGGGTGTTCGGTTGGAGTTTGATTAATCATTCCAATACATCGAATGACCATATCTGAATTTAAATTCTGTCCAGCTCTCAGTAGTGTAATTAACTCTTCAATTAGAGTCGAAAATATTTTAGTTTTTTGTTCATCACCATTGACATATATTTCATTTCCCCTAACTGTAATTGATAATTGAGGAAAACTACTCTCAAAAATTCTCAGATAGGAATCACCTGGACCAACCAATGAAACCATAGGGAAAACAGTTGGAACTTTTATAACTATGGGATTCATTGCTCTAATTCTATATTTAACCCGGTGGCCATGCGAATGGTCTGCCACCTAAAAGATGAATATGAGCGTGGAAAACAGATTGGCCAGCACTTTCCCCGGTATTTATATTGATACGCCAACTATCTAAGCCATGCTCCTTAGCAATTTGGGAAGCGATTTTCAAAATTTCACCTGCAAGTTCAGGATCACTTTCAGAAACCACTCCCAAGTTTTCATAGTGTTGATTGGGTATCACCAAAATGTGAGTTGGAGCCTGAGGAGAGATATCTTTGAACGCTGTGACTTTATTATTTTGTTTTACAATAGATGCAGGAATAGTTCCGTCTACAATTTTACAAAACAAGCAATCCATTTTTACCATCTACCAAGTTTAGTTTGAACTGCTGAAAGAGCGGCAAATCCTGCATGGGCAGATCGCAATACAGGTTCACCCAAACGGGCAATTACTGACCCTGCAGCTCTAAATTCCTCTACCTCATCATCATTAATTCCACCTTCGGGACCAATGACTAGATAGATTTTCTCTACTCCCGTTGGAATATGTAGGTTACTGAATTTGTTTGTTGCACTTTCATGAAAAACTATCGAAAAGTTCTCTTTCATGATTTCAGTGATCTGATTTACTTTCATTGGACTCGTTAGAGTCGGTAATCTAAATCTTTTTGACTGCTTGCAAGCCTCCCTTATAGTCAGCGTCCACTTTTGCGCAGAGTCATACTGCCATTTACTAATAGACCTTTCGGCCTGCCATGGAATTATTTGATCGACACCAGAAACTGTCAAAAGTTCAAGCATTTCCTTATTCCTCTCAGATTTTGTGAAAGCTTGAACCACAATCAACTCTGGTTTACTTAATTGAATATTTTCTCTTCTATCAACCATTATTTTTAGAGATTTTCTTCCAATCTCCGTAATTTCACCTGAAACCCAGTGACTTTTACCATCTGAAAAAGTTAATCTCTCGCCAGATTTTACTCTTAAAACTTTAATTGCATGATGGGCTTCTTCATTTTCAAGTAACTGAACCTCATTAGAATCAATTTGATCGACAAAAAATAAATAACTCACTATCTAAATGCTCTTTTTACTTTATCGAAAAAGCCTTGTTCTTCATTTGTATTTATTTTAACTTTATCTAATCCTTCGCTTCGTAAGGAGGCTATTTTTTTGAACAACTCACTTTGCTCTTTATTTAGTTTAGTAGGTGTCAAAACCTGAATATGGACTATTAAATCTCCTCTGCCAGATCCCCTTAGCTTTGTTACTCCTAAACCTCTGAGCACTACTACTGAACCGCTTTGTGTTCCCTCTTTTATTTCAACCTCTTGCTTTCCATCCAAAGTATCAATTAAAACTCGAGTTCCAAGTGCGGCTGAGGTGGTTGGGATTGCAATTGAAATGTGTAAATTACTTTCTTCTCTGATTAGAAACTCATGAGGTTTTTCTACAATTTCTACATAAAGATCTCCAGGAGTGCCCCCACCAGGACCTACCTCGCCTTGTCCGCTTAACTGAATTCTGTTTCCAGTCTCGACACCAGCAGGAATTTTTATTGGAATGCTTTTCCTAGCTCGAACTCTACCGTCGCCTGCACATTCTCCACATGGATCTGAGATAACAGAACCAAACCCCTGGCAACTTGCACAGGGCCTGCTTGTCATTACTTGACCAAGTATCGATCTTGCAACTTGCTGAGTTTCTCCTCTTCCTTTACAAATATCGCAGGTCCTTGGCTTAGAATTATTTGCGCATCCAGTTCCATTACACTTGCTACAAGTTATTGCTGTTTCAACATTCAGGTCTCGCTCACAACCAAAAGTTGCTTCCATTAAATCTACTTCAACTCTTATCAACGCATCTTGCCCCGGACGATTTCTTGGTCTTGGACCACGCTGTTGGCCACCACCAAAGAAGGCATCCATAATGTCACTAAAACCAAATCCACCACTATTAAAGCCGCCAAAGCCATTTCCACCAACATCGTAATTTTGACGTTTATCTGGATCGCTTAACACCTCATATGCAGCTGTTATTTCTTTAAACTTTTCTGCCATTTTTGGATCAGGATTTATATCCGGATGGTAACTCCTAGCCAGTTTTCGGTAAGCCTTTTTAATTTCATCAAAACTAGCATCTCTATCTACACCTAGAATTTCATATAAATCTGACATTTATTTACTTTCAGTTAAAAATCTACCAACGTAATTGGCAACTGCATTGACAGCACTTATAGATGCAGCATAATCCATACGAGTTGGTCCCAAAATGCCAAGTGCGCCAATATCTGCATAACCCACGCTTACAAGACTTGTTTTCTTTAAGCTTTTTTCACTTTGCTCATCACCAATTTTTACTTTGACCGAGGAGTCAGTTCCTGAAAGCAATCTAAGTAGAACAACTTGCTCCTCTAGGGCCTCCAAAATCGATTGCATGCTACTTGATAACTCTTGATTGGCTCGAGCCAAGTTTGATGTACCAGCAAAAACAACTTTTTCCTCAGGATGTTCAATTGCCATTTCTATTAGTGTAGTAATAATTACTACCACATTAGATTTGTCATTGCCTGTATATGCTGAACTAATTCCCTCTAGAGTCCCTGCTACATTAGATAAAGTTTGTCTTGCAATTTTTTGATTCAATTTTTTGTGGAAATCTGCTAATGAGGCATCGCTAATATCAAATGGTAGCTCTACCATTCGTTGCTCAACCCTGCCAGTGTCAGTTATTAGCACAATCATTACCCTTGAGTTATTTAGGAGTACTAGTTCAATATGTCTAACTTTTGCCTTTATCAGTGATGGATACTGAACCACCGCTACTTGCTTAGTTACCTGCGCAAGTAGTCTTACTGTTCTGGAAATTACATCATCTAAATCTGTTGCACCATCAAGAAAATTTTCAATCGCTCTTCGCTCAGCTGATGACAATGGCTTTATATCTGCAAGCTGATCAACAAATACTCGATACCCTTTATTTGTTGGAATCCGACCAGCACTTGTGTGAGGCTGGGTAATTAAACCCGCATCTTCTAAAACAGCCATTTCGTTTCTAATTGTGGCTGGGGAGACCCCTAGGCCGGTACGAGCAGCAAGCGTTTTTGAACCAACAGGCTCCTCCGTTGAAACATATTCATCAACTATTGCTCGAAGAATATCTAGTTGTCTGCCCTGCATTTTATTACTCATGATCCAACGCTACTACAACAATATTTCTCGGACTATTCGATCCGCAATAAGTCTGCCATTCAGGGTAAGTGTTGCTCTACCTTGCTGCCAATCTGAGTGATTAAGATGACCAGATTCAACAAATTCAGACAAATCCAAAATCTGTTTAGGATTCAATGATTTAGTTTCAATTCCACTAGTTAAGCGAATTGATAACATTAGTCTTTCACTTTCAATCTGATTGACGTCTAAGATTTCTGAATCAGCAATTGGTAGCTGACCTAATTCTAATTTCTCTTTATAAAGAATTGGGTGTTTCACATTCCAAAATCTTTCACCATCAATATGTGAGTGAGCTCCAGGTCCAATTCCCAACCAATTATCACCGAGCCAATAAGAAAGATTATGGCGACTCCTTGAATTATCTTTTGCCCAATTGCTTAGCTCATACCAATAAAATCCAGCATTAGTAAATGCCTTGTCTGCCATTAAGTATTTTTCAGCCGTTAGATCATCATCTAATTCTGCCAACTCTCCTCTTTTTATTTGTGCTGCTAATTTAGTACCAGGTTCTACAATCAAGGCGTATGCAGAAATGTGGGAAATGGGAAGTGCCAATGCTGCATCGATGCTTTGCTGCCAATCCTCTTTAGATTCTCCCGGTGTTCCATAAATTAGATCTACAGAAATTTGCTTAAATCCGATATCTGTTGCCCAATTTACAACTTTGTTTATATTTTCAGGATTATGAGTTCTATCCAATATCTTTAAAACTTTGCTAACTGCTGACTGCATTCCAATTGATAGCCTATTTACACCTATATCAAAAAACAGTTGCAATTTATCCCTATCAACAGAGTCTGGATTGACCTCTAGGGTTATTTCAGCATTACTTGAAATTCCAAAATCAGTTTTAATCTTGGTGATAACTCTACCGAGGTCGGTAGGCTCCATCAGAGATGGCGTTCCGCCACCGAAGAAAATTGAAGAAACCTCAACTGGTTCCTTTATCTTGAACTTAGATATTTCTATCTCCTTAATTACTAAATCTATATAACTGTTTGAAATCTGATTCAATCCAGTTGAGATCTTTAACTCAGCTGGAGTGTAAGTATTAAAATCACAGTAACCACATCTTTTACTACAATATGGAACGTGGATATAGAAAGCTAGTTTCACTTATTTTTTCTTTTCACTCGCTTTATCCGAATCGGTAGTAAGTGCAGCAATAAATGCCTCTTGAGGAACTTCAACTCTACCAACCATCTTCATTCGCTTCTTGCCCTCTTTTTGTTTCTCTAAAAGTTTTCGCTTACGGGTAATATCACCACCGTAGCATTTAGCAAGAACATCTTTTCTGATCGCTCTAATATTTTCTCTTGCAATAATCTTTGCACCTATTGCTGCTTGGATTGGAACTTCAAATTGCTGACGAGGAATCAATTCTCGAAGTTTACCTGTCATTGAGACACCATATGCATAAGCCTTATCTCTATGCACAATTTGGCTGAATGCATCAACCTTTTCTCCTTGAAGCAGAATATCAACTTTGACCAAATCTCCAATCTCTTCACCAATTGGTTCATAATCCAATGAGGCATAACCCCTAGTACGTGATTTCAGTTGATCAAAAAAGTCAAAAACTATTTCGGCTAAAGGTAAGGTGTAGCGAATCTCAATTCTATCTTCCGATAAATAATCCATGCCTTTTTGGACACCCCTACGTTGCTGACAAAGCTCCATAATCGTGCCTATGAATTCACTTGGCGCCAAAATTGTTGCCTTAACAATCGGTTCATAGACTTCTGCAATCTTTCCATCTGGGTACTCGGACGGGTTTGTAACAACTAATTTTTTTCCATCATCCAATGTAACGTTATAAACAACGCTTGGAGCTGTTGATATTAAGGTTAAATCTGCTTCTCTTTCTAATCGTTCCCTGACAATTTCCATGTGTAACAATCCAAGAAATCCACAACGAAATCCAAAACCAAGTGCTGCAGAGGATTCTGGTTCAAATACTAAGGCTGCATCATTTAGTTGCAATTTATCGAGAGCGTCTCGCAACATTGGATACTCAGCGCCATCTAAGGGAAATAAACCTGAAAAAACCATTGGCTTGGGATCTTTGTAGCCTGCAAGTGGAACCTTTGCCGGATTGTTATAGGTTGTTACAGTATCGCCAACACGCGATTGCCTCACATCTTTTACTCCAGTTATTAAGTAGCCAACCTCACCAACTCCAAGTCCATTACTTGCCATTGGTTCAGGTGAAATAACCCCTACCTCCAACATTTCATGGCGCACTCCAGTTGAATACATTTGAATTTGATCACGTGGTGATAGATGCCCATCTACTACACGTACATAGGTAACAACTCCTCGATAAGAGTCATAAACAGAATCAAAGATTAGTGCTCGAGTAGCCGCTGTTGAATCACCAACTGGCGCTGGAATCTGCTTAACAATTTGATCTAATAAGAGTTCAACTCCTTGACCAGTTTTACCAGAAACCCTTAGGCAATCCTCAGGTTGACAACCAATTAATTTAGCCAATTCTTCAGCAAATTTATCTGGCTGGGCGGCAGGCAAATCAATTTTGTTTAGCACAGGAATTATTGTTAAGTCATTTTCCATGGCAAGATACAAATTTGCAAGTGTTTGTGCTTCGATTCCCTGTGCACAATCAACTAAAAGTATGGCGCCTTCACATGCAGCAAGCGAGCGCGAAACCTCATAGGTAAAATCAACATGTCCTGGCGTATCGATCATATTTAAAATATATTCTTGACCATCGATACTAGATCGCCATGGCAATCGAACCGCCTGGCTCTTAATCGTTATGCCACGTTCTCGTTCAATATCCATACGATCTAAATACTGAGCGCGCATATTTCTATCTTCAACTACGCCAGTAATCCCAAGCATTCGATCAGCCAAGGTAGATTTACCATGATCAATATGAGCAATAATGCAAAAATTTCTTATTTGCCCAGGATTGGTTGCAGCAGGTTGTGGAGCCTTGGCAATCGAAATAGCAGGCATCTATGCCTTAAACGAGTCTAAAAAATTAACGAATACCAGCTTTGTTGGCCAACTTAGCCATAGCTGATTTTTTATTTGCCGCATTGTTGGCATGGATAACACCTTTTGAAACTGCCATATCTAAAGTACGAGAAGCATCTTTAAACTCTGCCTTAATTTTTGCAGCATCACCTGCTGTCACCGCTTCGCGAAACTTGCGAATTGCTGTACGAAGTGCTGAACGATAAGCCCGGTTGCGATCCTGTGCTTTGTTGTTAGTTCGGATTCGTTTAATCTGAGACTTAATGTTTGCCACTGCGGGTTACCTTTTCTCGTTAAGGATTGCCTTCTTTAAGTTGGCAAGGGTATCAGCGCAGGCCATTACCCTCAAACTGAGCCTGACTATCTAGTACTTTTTGCAGTTGATACGGTCATCACTGCCCGCTCTAATGCGTATTTTGGATCACTTGCAGCACCCTTAATGTCAGCATCTACCGCGGCAATAGCGATCACTGCCTTTGCCAATCCATTCTGACTCCAGCCAGTTAGTTGCTTCCTTGCTTTTTCGATTTGCCATGGCGCAAGTGCTAATGATGAGGCTAATTCATATGAGTTTGAACCTCTAGAACTTCCCGATACTTTTGCAAGTGTTCTAAAGGATGCTGCCAAGGCACTGACAATTAAGACTGGATCTGTGCCAGTAGCTAGAGCATTTCTAAGTGCTATTAATGCCTCCGCAGTATTTCCATCCACCACAGCATCAGCAACATCAAAACCTGTACTTTCAACTCTACCTTGTTGATACTTTGCTACATCTACTTCATCTATTATCTTCTGTAATGCCACATCTGAAGCCAATTGAGAGCAGGCTGCTGCTAACTCACGCATATCACTTCCCAGTGAGTCAATCAAAGCTTGAATTGCCTCACTCGTAATTTTTCTACTATATGAGTTAAACTCGTTGCGAATAAACTCTGATTTTTCAGAGTCTTTTTTTATCGCCTCCACAGAGATTAGTTGTGGATTTAGCTTCTTAACCTTGTCGACTAAACCCTTTCCTTTCACGCCTCCCTTATGCCAAAGAACAAGGATCAAATATTCATCTTGATTTTCTAGATATGATATTAATTCATCGGAACACTCTGCAGATAAATCTTGCGCATCTCTAATTACAACAACTCGCTGATCGCCAAAAAGTGAGGGTGCCAAATTGTCGGTGATAATTCCGACCTCAATTTCATCTGCATATAAATTAGAGACTTGAGCATTAGGGTACTGTGAGATCACTTGAGAAATAGCTCGATCTGCCAAAAGACTTTCTGATCCTTGTATTAAGACTAACCCCACCTAATTTTCCACCATTCTTTTCCCGTAGCCCTGATCTTATTGCTTGGCGCAACCGAAATGCCACCAGATAGATCGGTCCGCCAAACTGAAATAGATCTTTTTTCTAGCTCGTTAATAAATTCAAGGTCCGGATGACCATAACTATTTTTAGCGCCTACGCTAATTATTGCAATTTCTGGCTTTAAAAGATCAATCATTGGTAAATATTGGTAGGCAGATCCATGGTGAGAAACTTTTAAAATATCAACATCTGAAAGCAGACCTGATTTACTTATCAACTCCTGGACCTCTGGCTCAATATCCCCAGCTGAAAAAAGCGAGTAATTTTTGGTACGAAGCAAAATTGCAATGCTTGAATTATTTATTTTAGAGCCATCACCCGGTAATTGAGTAAAATTTTCAGAGGCCGAATTAGGCCATAAAACCTTAATCTCGGTGTCACCTTTGGTAAAAGTATAGATTTCACCCATTTTCACATTTCTAATTGAAATATTTTGCAACGCCTTAATACTCTCACTATAAGAAGATTCGGGTTGATGCAGATTTGAAATCCATACCTGACTAATTGTTCGATTCTTTAGAACTCCAGTAACTCCACCAACATGGTCTGCGTGAAAATGGGTGAGTATGAGTAGAGGTATTTTTCTAATCTTTAAATCCTGTAGGCAATCATCAATTAATTTCGAATCAGGACCTGTGTCAATAACTATTGCCGATTTATTACCTAAATTTATAGCCATAGCATCACCTTGGCCGACATCACAATTTACAACTTGCCAATTCTTACCTGGCCAAGAGGTTTCCGAAAATATTATTTGAGTTAAGATTACAAAAATTACAAGCATGGCACTCTTAGTGCGCCTCTTTAGTACAAAAAGTGCAAAAATTATGAAGATTAAAACATATGCTCTAGTTTCATTAAAATGCAGTGATGGAAATTTATCCATTGCACCGCTAATAAGTACAATATATTTTGCGAAATAGGTGGCTATAGAGAATAAGAGAAAGCCAATTGTTGGCAGTAGTGGGGTAAATATTGCACTTAAAAAACCTAATACAGTGATTGGGCCGATTGCTGGAGCAACCAAAATATTTGCTGGAATAGTTGCAATAGAGATTTCATTTGATAATAACAAAATTATTGGCAGGCATAAAATCGTGGCACTTACTGGAATAGCTATAGCTTCAATTAGCCATTGAGATTTAATAAGTTTTTGCAACTTAATTTCGATGAGTGGTGAAAACAATAAGATTCCGGCGGTTGCTAAGACTGATAATGCAAATCCAGGGTCAATTGCTTGAAATGGATCAATTAGTATCAAAAATGTAATCGCTGCTCCAAGTGAGGCAATACCTCGTGAAGTTTCTCCTCGATATCTTGCAATTAAAACCACCGACGTCATAGCCGCTGCCCGCAAAACTGATGGTGTTGGTCTAACTAGAAAGATGAATAAAAATAAGATAAATGAAACTATAATTAGACGATTCTGATTTTTTT
>CAYFKM010000018.1:0-6713 GCA_964344025.1 uncultured Candidatus Nanopelagicus sp.
TCCCATTCAAAAGTTTTTCCAGTTGGAGTATCTAAAGACTTCCAACGCGTATCTCCCTCAAATACGGAAGAATAATCTTTGGTAAACATCTCTGACGAAATTGATGCATTTATTACCTGATCTATTTCCTCAGTCGATGGCCAAATATCCTTCAAATAAACAGCTCTTCCATCAGAACCAGTACCAATTGGATCTTTCTCAAAGTCATGATCCATAGTCCCGGTTAAGGCATAGGCGACTACCAATGGAGGTGATGCCAAGTAATTCATTTTTACGTCAGGGGAAATTCGACCTTCAAAATTTCTATTCCCTGAAAGAACAGCTGAAACCGCCAAGTCATTCTCATTAATTGCCTTACTTATTTCAACTGGCAGTGGTCCTGAGTTACCAATACAGGTGACACAGCCATAACCTACGAGATTAAATCCTAATTTTTCCATATATGGAGTTAAACCAGATCGATCATAATAATCAGTAACTACTTTAGAGCCTGGAGCTAAAGTGGTTTTAACCCACGGCTTACTAATTAAGCCTTTTTCAACAGCTTTTTTCGCAAGTAAAGCTGCACCAATCATGACTGAAGGATTTGAAGTATTAGTACATGAGGTGATCGAGGCAATCACTACATCCCCATTAGTAACAGTTGTCGATTTACCATTTACATTTACATTTATCTTAGATCTATTTGTTTTTTCAGTTAAGTAGGTTGGTAAAACTTTTTCGTAAGAAGTTTTTGCTTCACTCAATGAAATCTTGTCTTGTGGGCGCTTTGGTCCCGCAATTGAAGGTACCACAGTCGCTAAATCTAATTCTAATTTTTCAGAGTATCTAGGTGAGGCTTTTGGATCATGCCATAATCCATTTGCCTTTGAATATTTTTCAACTAATTCAATCTGTTCAATTGATCGACCGGTAAACTTAAGGTATCTGATGGTTTCTTCATCAATTGGAAATATTGCACATGTTGATCCATATTCAGGTGACATATTGCCGATAGTTGCCCGATTTGCCATCGGAAGTGCGCTTACACCTGGGCCGTAGAATTCAACAAATTTTCCAACCACACCATGCTTACGCAACATTTGAGTAATAGTTAAAACTAAATCAGTTGCCGTCGTGCCAATTGGCAGCTGACCATTTAATTTAAATCCAACAACCTTTGGGATCAACATGGAAACTGGCTGTCCAAGCAGCGCAGCCTCAGCCTCGATTCCGCCAACTCCCCAACCGAGAACTCCTAAACCATTGACCATAGTGGTGTGAGAATCAGTTCCAACAACAGTATCTGGATACGCACGTAGCTTTCCATCAACTACTCGATTCATTACAACTCTAGCCAGATACTCAATATTAACTTGGTGAACAATTCCAGTTCCAGGCGGTACTACTTTGAATTCATCAAATGCACTCTGTCCCCACCGCAAAAATCTATAACGTTCTTTATTTCGTTGATACTCAATATCAACATTTTTTTCAAAGGAATCTTTAGTTCCAAACAAGTCTGCAATAACGGAGTGATCTATTACTAACTCCGCAGGAGACAAAGGATTAACCTTTGCTGGGTCGCCACCTAAATCCGCTATTGCCTCACGCATTGTTGCCAAATCAACTATGCACGGCACCCCGGTAAAGTCCTGCATAATTACTCGAGCTGGCGTAAATTGAATTTCTGTATCTGGTTCAGCTGACGGATCCCATGCAGCTAATTTTTCAATTTGCCCGGCTGTGATATTTGCACCATCTTCAGTGCGAAGTAGATTCTCTAATAAAACTTTTAAACTAAAAGGCAGATCTCTAGCCTGCTCAAATCTGGTTATGTCAAAGATTTCATAACTTTTACCAGCAACTTCAAGTGTGGTTTTGGTCTTAAATGAGTCCTTGCTCAACGCCCCACACCTGCTTCCTAATTAATTCTGCGCTAATCCTAGCCATTTGCTGGCGAAAATCCAGCCACGCACTCGATGTGCTGAGTCATTGGGAAAAGATCATAGGCTGATATGTGATCCAACTTATAACCAGAATCCAATAAAGTTTTTGCATCTCTTGCGAGAGATGCCGGATCACAAGCAACATAAACAATTTTACGTGGCCTAAGTTTAGTAATCTGTTTAATTACTATTTCTCCAGCTCCTGTTCTCGGTGGGTCTAGTAAAATTAAATCAGCTCGCTTAACAGTTGGTAGTTGTTGGGCAACTAACCCTTGTAATATTTTTATATTCTTCCTATTTGCAAAAATCCTTCTTGCATCTGAGACTGCGGTTTTATCACTTTCAATCAAGGTGATAAAACCTTGCTCTGAAATTTCATTGATTAGTGCAGCAGCAAACAATCCAACACCAGAGTAAAGGTCGCAGATGTGATCTGATTTTTTAATCTCTAACTGAGATAGCACAGCTTTAACAAGGGTGGTCGGTGCGATACGATGGCTTTGCCAAAAAGCTATTGGTGAAATCTTTAATGAGTTACCTGCCACTTGCTCTACAAGTTGAGTCGGTCCACTGATACTCCTACCTGATCTAACGACTGAGAGTTCGTTGGTGCTGGAAACAGCGACCTCAACTCTGGCATCAGATTTCCAACCTCGCTTTGCTAATTCACTCACATTCATTCGCTCATCTGCAATTAAACAATCATCAACTTCAACTACCTCGTTACTGCGAGCGCCAAAAAATCCAATTTTGCCAGCAGGTGATACCGCAAAATCCATTCGCGTTCGCCAATGTAATCCATTAACTGGTTCGACCTCTGTCACACTTAACTCAAATCCAAGTTGAGCTAAATCTATTTTTCCAATTCTTAGAAACTGTTCTTTGACAACTTCAGACTTTAATTGCCGTTGTTTATTGATCTCGATATGTTGAAAATCGCAACCCCCACACCTTCCTGCATACTTACATGGTGGGCTAACTCTGCTGACAGATGGAGTTAATACTTCCACTACATCACCATGGGCAATTTTTGAGTTTACTGCGGTAACTTTAATTTTAACTTTCTCACCACTAATTCCATGGCGAACAAAAATAACCTGGTTGTTATGACGTGCTACAAAATGGCCGCCATGAGCAATTGGACCAATTTCAACCTCTATTACCTCTCCTACTTTTAACCGCTCTTGAGCGTTCAATTCCATAGGAGTGAGCCTATGGGTGTAAATTGTGCTTTGTGCATGTAGTAATTATGGGATGCGGCCGCGTCGGATCTACTCTGGCAGTTGATCTGCAAAAAGCTGGTCATACGGTTGCGGTAATTGATCAAAATCGAGAGGCCTTTCGCCGGTTGGGTGCTGATTTTAATGGTCGCACAATTGCTGGAGTTGGATTTGATAGAGATACTCTACTTGAAGCTGGAATCGAAAAAGCTGATGCATTTGCTGCGGTATCAAATGGTGATAACTCAAATATTTTAGCTGCTCGAGTTGCCAGAGAAAATTTTGGCGTAAAAAATGTAGTTGCAAGAATTTATGATCCAGGTAGAGCTGAGATCTATCAGCGCCTTGGAATTCCAACTGTTGCCACTGTGCTTTGGACAACTGATCAAATTATGCGCCGGCTAACTCCAGATGGCACAAAATCAGAGTGGCGTGATGCCACTGGCACAATCTCATTACTCGAGGTTCATCCACAAAAGGATTGGTATGGTCAATCGGTACTATTAATTGAATCTAATTCCAAGGCCAGAGTCGCATTTATAACTCGACTTGGTGAGGCGGTATTGCCAGATGAGCACACAGTCCTGCAAGAGGGAGATTTACTCCACGTATTAGCCAGCCAAGAAGAGATTGCTAATATCGAAGCCGTACTAGCTAAATCACCTGGAGCAAAATAATGAGAATTGCAATCGCTGGAGCTGGCAACGTTGGCCGAGCCATAGCTCGAGAGTTACTTGAAAATGGCCATTATGTACTGCTAATTGATAAGGATCCAAAGGCTTTAAAGATGGATTCAGTTCCAAATGCTGAATGGTTATTAGCAGATGCCTGTGAAATCACCGCATTAGATGTAGCCAAATTAGATGGTTGCCAAGTTTTAGTAGCGGCAACTGGTGATGACAAAGTAAATCTAGTTGCATCACTGCTTGGTAAAACTGAGTACGGTGTGCCTAGGGTGGTAGCACGAGTAAATCATCCAAAAAATGAGTGGATGTTTGATTCATCTTGGGGGGTAGATGTTGCGGTATCAACACCAAGAATTATCTCGGCCTTAGTTGAGGAGGCCGTAAGTGTTGGTGATGTTGTACGCCTCTTCTCCTTTAGAAAAGGTGAGGCAAATTTAGTTGAGATTACACTGCCAGATACGGCAGCCTGCTGTGGTAAAACAGTTGGTGAGGTGGAACTCCCTGAGAATGCTTCCTTAGCTGCAATTGTTAGAGATGGCCATGTATTAACGCCAAAAGATCATGATCTCTTTGCAGCTGGAGATGAATTATTATTTGTTGCCTCAGAAAAAGCTGAAGAAAAGTTAAAGGCCTGCTTTATTTAATTTGCTTTAGTAGTTGGGGTCTTTCTTAATACCTGCCAAGTGGCCCAAGCGGTAAGTATAAATAATGGGTAGCCCATAATTAATCTTGCTGTTCCAAGGGCATTTATACTTCCGCTTTTATAAAGTGGGTACTGCACTAATACTCTGAGTAAAAACATTCCGACCCAAAGCCAGCCCGCTGTTATATACGCCTTAAGCCTGGCTGGATCTTTTCGCCATAAAAAGTTCTCCCCCAGTATTGGCCCTAACATAATTCCTAATATCGGCCACCTAATTAAATTAGTAAATAGATACAACAGAGCGTAACCAACATTGATATAAAGTCCTGGTAGATAAAAATCAGCGGCATTGCCAGTACGTTTTGAAAATAGCGCACAGATTGCTACCCCAATTAAACCAGAGAAGGCATGTTGAATAGTCTCACGTTTTACTAATCTAATCGCAGTTAACACAATTGAGATCGATACTGCTGCATAGATCGCTGCATTTACATCTCTACTTGATAAATTAAATACCAGTAAAAATATTAAGGCCGGCAGACCAGAATCTATTAATCCTCGCTTGCCACCTAACGCAGATAAAACCTTATCTTTATCCTCATTATGTCCTTGGTAGCTCATGCGCCAGTAGATCCAAATCCACCAGTAGCTCGCTCAGATCCCGGTAATTCACTTACCTCAACAAATTGGGCACGCTCTACCTGTTGGATAACAAGTTGGGCAATTCGATCCCCTTTTTTAAAGGAGATTGGGTTGTTTTTATCTAAGTTAATTAATATTACCTGTAGCTCTCCACGATAACCAGCATCAACTGTTCCTGGAGTATTAACTATTGAGACTCCATGTTTTACCGCTAAGCCAGATCTAGGGTGCACTAGCGCTACATAACCATCAGGCAGTGCGATACTAATTCCAGTTGGAACCAAAATTCGCTCACCAGGATTAATTGTGAAATCTATTCGGGTGGCAAGATCAGCGCCAGCATCGCCAGCCTTTGCATATGATGGCAGTGGAATATCTGGATCCAACCGCTTTATTAAAACCTCTTTCATGGATTAATATCAAAATCTGGATCAACAAATGCCATCAACTCTGGGTGCTTAACTAAGTGATCCTTATATTGGTCGGTTAAGTTTTTAATAAAGTGCTCCATTGGTACTGAAATAAATAGGGCTGACGCTTTCACTGCGATCTGCCCAGTTGGTGAATCTAATCTACCCTCTGCTTGAGTATAAATTTTTCGACCCGCTTGTCCGGTAATTTTGGCATCAATATAAAGTGTTCTACCCATAGGCACAGGTAGTAAGAAATCAGTCTCTAATCTGCCAGTTACCGCTGGGGTTCTAATCAACCACATTAACTTTCCTAAGGCCTCATCAAAGGCTAATGAGAGTAATCCGCCATGGGCTAAACCTGGTGCACCTTGGTGATTTTCAGTCACTGTAAACTTCCCAGTTAAATCTAAACCAGCTCCAGCAATAGCAACTAGATGTAATCCGCTTTGATGTAACTCACCACATCCAAAACAATGGCCAAAGTGTGATGGAATTTGTGAGCCAACTGCAGGTGCTTTCAAATGTCGAGTTGGCATTACAGCATCTGCTGGCGGAGTGGTTGAAGCAATACGACTCATTGCCAAAGCGTATCCTTACTTCCATGGCTAGATCGAATCGTAACTCTGAGTTTGCAGAGCGAATCAATTGGCCTCTCTCACTTTGGGCATTTGCAGGGGTAATGGTGGTTTCAATCTTTCTCACCCTTTGGGCGCCTTTTAACTTTACCGTTGCCTTAGTTTTTACTTCAATCTTGATCGCAGCCTTAATTTATGCTCACCAAAAAACCAGATTAGATATTGTGGTAATTAATGGTTGGTTGTATGTGGGAAGTGCCAAGATTGAGATCAAATATATAAAGGGTGTTAAAGTGTTAAGTAAGAGTCAATTCTTAAAATTACAAGGAGTCGATGCTGACCCTGCCGCCTTCACTGCAACACGATACTGGGTTAAAACTGGAGTTAAGGTGGAGTTAAAGGATAAATCAGATCCGACGCCCTACTGGTTAATATCTAGTAGAAAAGCAAAAGTTTTAGCAAACTGCCTGTAGTTAGTCGCAATCTCTACAAACTGCTTTAGGACCTTCTCCTCTTGCGCGTTGATTAATATGTTTTACTAAGAAACATCTTGAACAGGTAAATTCATCCTCTTGCTTTGGCACAACCTTTACCGCTAACTCTTCA
>CAYFKM010000018.1:6723-13786 GCA_964344025.1 uncultured Candidatus Nanopelagicus sp.
CCTAGCTTTTAACTCTTCAAGCGATTCTTCATGTAACTCTTCATCGGTTTTTCGGGGCGTGTCGTAATCGGTTGCCATCATCGCCCTCCTTAATAATTCTTAATACTTCCAACTTGGGATCTTTATCCCAACTGGGCGGATAATCCCCTATAACTTAGGTATGTGCCTAATCAACACTGGGCGTGTCGGAATTATTCCGTATCTAACTCTCGGGTACGACGCTCAGATTCAGCCCTGCGCCACTTTGCAATCTCACCATGATTTCCAGATAGCAAGATCTCAGGAACATCTAATCCACGCCAAGATACTGGCTTTGTGTAATTAGGATACTCAACCAAGCTCTCACTTGAATCAGTAGCAATTGAGTGTGACTCCTCTTTTAATGACTCTGGATTTCCTAACACGCCAGGTATTAATCTGGCGGTCGCCTCGATAATTACCATGGCAGCTACCTCACCACCACCTAAAACATAATCACCAATTGAAACCTCATGCACTCTAAAGTTTTTCTGCTGGCGGTAATACTTACTTACTCTGGCATCAATTCCTTCATATCGACCACAGGCAAAGATTATTTGCTTACTTTTTGAAAATTTTTCAGCCATCCTCTGATCAAATTTATTTCCCGCTGGAGTTAATATAACTAGATCAACATCAGGTGAATCCTTGCTTACCTGATCAATCGCATCTCCCCAAACCACCGCAGACATAACCATGCCAGCACCACCACCATAAGGAGTGTCATCAACTGAGTGGTGGGCATCGGTAGTTTGATCCCGAAGATCATGAACATTTATCGAGATAATTCCCTTTTCCTGCGCCTTACCTAACAGGGATAATTTTAGTGGGGCTAAATACTCTGGAAATATAGAAATTAAATCAAAGCGCAACATCTAAAAGCCCCTCAGGAGGATCAATCACAATCTTCTTATTTTCGATATCAATCGATTTAATTATCGCCTTAACCATTGGAATTAATAGCTGCCGCCCCTGATAAGTAACTGCAAGTAGATCCTGGCCTGGATGTGCGACAATTTCACCAACTACTCCTAAATTTTCTCCTGTTTGTAAAAAAACATTTGACCCAATTAATTGTTGATAGTGATACTCACCTGGTGCTAAATCTTCGGTATCAACCTCTGCTGATAACAGTTGATCCCTTAACCTCTCAATTTGAGTGCGGTTGGTAATACCTTCAAATGCCAAAAGTAGTATTTGATTGTGCCAACGGGCAGATTTAATAATTAACTGCTGACCATTTTCTAAAGTTAATTTGTTGCCAACTTTAAATCTCTGCTGCGGATTATCGGTTCGAACCTCAACTGTTGCTTCACCTAAAACTCCATGTGCGCGGCCGATTCGACCTACGACAAGTTGCAAATTAACGAACCTCGTCGGCCTCAATTAGATCAACACGAACTGATCTGCCTGCAAGTGCGCTAACTACAGTACGTAATGCTTTGGCGGTTCTGCCATTGCGACCAATAACCTTGCCAATATCCTCTGGATGAACTCTCACCTCTAATGTGGTTCCACCACGAGAGTTTTTCTCAGTGATGACAACCTCTTCTGGATTATCAACAATTCCTTTAACTAAATGTTCTAGCGCTTCGTCAATCATTACTACTCTTTTTTATCAGAATCAGATGTACTTGCTTGCGCAGCGACAGCCTCTGGTGCCGCAGCCTCTTCAATAACTGCTTCGGCAACTTGAGCTACTGGCTCAACCGCCTCGCCCTCTACTGGGACTTCAACTTTTTTACTTACAACTGGTGGTACATACTCTGGCTCGACAATAATCTCACCATCAGCACCACGACGCTCTTTAATCTTTGTTGCCTTACCAGTTAATTTACGTAGGTAGTAAAGCTTTGCCCGACGAGCAGATCCATGACGGATTATTTCAATTCTTTCAATTACTGGGGTGTGTACTGGAAAGGTACGCTCAACACCAACACCATAGGAAATTTTACGAATCGTAAATGATTCACGAATTCCAGAACCTGACCTAGCAATTACAACACCTTGGAAAACCTGAATACGACTCTTATTACCTTCAATAACGCGAACGTGAACCTTTAGTTCATCGCCAGAACGAAAAGATGGGATGTCTTTACGTAATGAGGCGGCATCAACTACATCTAACAGGTTCATGTTTTGTCCTAATCGCTAAATCTAATGTCAATCAATAAATTTGAATGAACCCGTATCTTGCCACAGCCGGGGCGGTTAGATCAATTTGAGTTCAAAGTAAGGGTAGTAGGGCAGCATGCAGGGTAGCTCCAGCACAGACAACAAGTTCACCATTGGGCTCACCACCTGCTCGACCAGAGAGAACTGCACCTGCTTCAGTTGCAATTAATCCACCAGCTGCTAAATCCCACTCCTTAAGTGCAGATTCAAAGTATCCATCTATCGCACCCATTGCCACATAACATAGATCAACAGCTGCTGCGCCATTTCTTCGTAAATCTCTAATCAGTGGTAATAAGTTAGCAATCGTTTTACCTTGATTACGTCTTAAATCTAAATCATAGGCAAAACCAGTAGAGATTAAGGCTCGATCTAAAGTGACTGGATCATTACATTTTATTTTTTTGCCATTATATGTTGCACCTTGAGATCTAATTGCACTCCAAAATCCATTAATAGTTGGTGCATAAACCACTCCAACTACTACGCCATCTTTATCTTTAGCAGCAATTGAAACATTCCAACCTGGCATGTTATATAGATAATTAACTGTGCCATCTATTGGATCAATTACCCAAGTTATTCCAGATTTACTTTCCCGCGCAGCTCCCTCTTCGCCAATAATCCCATCATCAGGACGCGCTTGTAATAAAAGTTTAACGATCATCTCTTCAGCCTGTTGATCCATTTGGGTTGCAAAATCAACCGCTGAACTTTTCTCAGTTAGGGTAAAGCTTTCGGGCCGGTTCATCAGCAGGGTGCCAGTCGCCCGAGCAACTGATTCAGCCAATTTTAATAGTTCTGTGCCCACTAGGTTATCTAATCATGAGAATGCCAACGCCTTTACGTGTGTGGCATATTTATCTCATCTGTTAACTATGGCAATCTACTCTCATGAGTGAATCAACCGATCTTCGGCTAGTAGGCCGTTCTGCTGATGGCACTGAGCTTGAATTAGTTGATCAATCTGGCAATAAATTTAATTTAAGAATAAGTGATTCACTTCGCGCAAATGTTAATCAACCAAGGCTAGCTGCAGTATCTGATTTAAATGAGGTAGTAAGTACATCGGTCAAAGAGGTGCAGGCAAGATTGCGCGCTGGTGAATCAATTGATGCCATCTCAAGAACTACTGATTGGTCAATTGAGAAGATAGAAAATTATGCAGGGCCAATTTTGCAGGAGCGAGCATTTATAATTTCACAAGCCTTAGCAACACAAATCCGCCGTGAACCACATGCACCATACCTTGAGACTGCAGTTGCAAATCAATTAGCTCCTCGAGGAGTTGATATGGCTTCAGTTGAGTGGAACACCTACCGTCAACCAGATGGAAATTGGCATGTAACTCTTTACTATCCACTGCGCGATGGCTCACCTGGTGATCCAAAGGGTGAGGCGGTCTGGTTATTTAATTTAGGACGCAGAGCATTAACTGCTCATGATGATGGTGCTAGATGGATTGGTGGCGAGGCAAAACCAAAGCAGCCAGTTCAAACATATGGAAGTATTCCGCAAACTGAGCCACCAAGATTAGTTTCAATAAAAGAAGATGTTGCACCTTACTCACCGACGCCATTATCAGTAGTTGATGAGGTAGATGAAGAGGCTAAAAAAGATGGTGTAACACGAAGAATTAAAATTCCATCTTGGGATGACATTATGTTTGGTAAAAAGGATGAGGATTAAGCAAGCAGTAACGGGATCTGAACCTCAGCATCGGTAAGTCCACCATGATGACCTACCATTGAACTTTCTTCTTTAACTCTAGCTGGGTCGACAATAATTAAATCATTATTTGGAATTGCAATTAGATCTCCCATACGATCTATTGCATCCTCACTAACTATCTGACCAAATAATTCTGAAGATATAGCCTCACTCTTACTTAATACATTTACCTTGTTACCAAAAAACTCTCGCCACTGCGCAATACTCTCACTCTCTGATCCCTCAGTTAAATAGATATGGCGGGCTCTAGGTTCACCGCCAATTAAACTTACATTTTCTAATAAATTATTATCAACACCTAAAACTACCTGCTGGGTACTATTGACCATTCCATGATCTGATGTCACCCAAACTCTTGTGCCCTGTGGAACTGATTCAATTACTTTGCTAATAAATTCATTTACCACTTGTAATGCACTCATCCACTTATCTGAACCCACTCCATCACTGTGTCCTGCTGAATCAAGATTGTTTAGATAGGTGTAAACAAATGATGGTTGAGGCTTTAAGGCAAGAGCGGTTGCACTCACCATATCATCTATCGCATTTGCTCCAACATACTTCGCTCCCCTAAGTGCTGCTTGAGTAAATCCACTTCCTTCATATCTTTTTGCTGCAATGTGTGTAACTGAAATGCCATTAGCAGCTGCACGTTCAAAAAGTGTCGGCGTTTTTTGCCACATGATTGGATCTACTCGCTCATCCCACTTTAATGCGTTAAGTAAGCGATTATCACTTCTTGGAACTCTTACAGTGTATCCAAGCATGCCATGCACACCGGGAAGAACACCGGTTCCCAAGGTGGATAAACTTGTTGCAGTAGTTGATGGAAAATTTGTATATAAACTCTTGTGTAACTTTAATTTATGAATTGCTGCAAATTGATCACCATACAATTTAATAGCATCTAGTCCCATGCCATCAATTAGGATAAGGCACTCGCGCATTTCGGCCCTACCTAAAGCTAAAGTATCAGCAGTATTGGGCAGTGAAAGTGCGCTAAAAATTGAGTTAGTTAGATCAGCCAATCCAAATTTAATTGAACTCAATTAGATAAATTCTTATCTGCATAGATCTGCATTGCCTGTGCCATAAATGCTGCACAGCCGGTAGCGTACTTGTCGTAATTTTCGGTAAATCTAGGATCTTCTACATAAAGCTTTCCCAAGCCGGTATATGCATCCTTATTTGGCTTCCAAAAAACACTAACCCAGTTGTAGTGAATATCAATTAATCGTTGCACCTCATCAGATGATGCCAGCTTATTATCAATATACGCCTCAGCCACTTTTTTAATATTTACTCGACCTAATTCAAAGAGTTCTTCTTGCTCCTCCTTACTCATAGATGTTAATTTCAAATTGCTCGCTAAATACTCACTTGGCCATCTTTCTTCAGCCTCTTTGGCATGTGGATTATTTACAATCATGCCTAAAGATTAGCATTTTGCTAAAAGTATCAAGTTTCTGGCTTGTCGTAACCGGTAAATCTGATTTCTCTTGGCAAGATACGGCGTATGGCAAAAACTCCAAAGGTTGCAACTCCCAAAGCCGGTGAAAACCCTGGTCGAATAATTGATATCGATGTTGCATCGGAGATGTCAGAATCTTTTCTTGAGTATGCCTACTCCGTAATTTATGCCAGAGCGCTTCCAGATGCTCGAGATGGATTAAAACCAGTACAGCGAAGAATTTTGCACCAAATGAATGAAATGGGATTACGTCCAGACAAAGGACATGTCAAATGTGCACGAGTAGTTGGCGATGTAATGGGAAAACTTCATCCACATGGTGATGGTGCTATCTATGACGCAATGGTTCGTATGGCACAAAGTTTTTCTATGCGGCTGCCATTAATTGATGGACATGGAAACTTTGGCTCCCTTGATTCTGGTCCAGCTGCTATGCGCTATACCGAATCTCGTTTGGCACCAAGTGCCATGATGATGGTTGATGAATCCGATGAAGATACTGTTAATTTTGGTGCAAATTATGATGGACAGATTTTAGAGCCACAAGTATTACCAGCGGCTTTTCCAAACTTATTAGTAAATGGGGCAACTGGAATTGCAGTAGGTATGGCTACAAATATGGCACCTCATAATTTGGGCGAGGTAATTTCAGCAGCTAAGTACTTAATGGAAAATCCCAAAGCAACATTAAAACAGTTAATGAAAATTGTGCCCGGACCTGATTTTCCAACTGGTGGCTACCTCGTTGCAACTGAAGGCATCTCAGATGCTTATGCAAATGGCCGGGGCTCATTTAAAGTGAGAGCTACCACGGTTATCGAGAAAATCTCCTCTAGAAAGCAGGGAATTATTATTACTGAGCTTCCCTACAACATTGGGCCAGAAAAAATTGTTGAAAAGATAGCTGATTTAGTCAAAGCCAAAAAGATTCAAGGAATTTCAGATATTGTCGACCTATCTGATGGTCAATCTGGAACAAAGGTCGTAGTTGAGATTAAAAATGGATATGAACCATCTGAAGTTCTAGAGCACCTCTACCGTTTAACTCCAATGGAGGATGCTTTCTCAATTAATGCTGTGGCGTTAGTTGATGGCAAGCCGTTGACCTTAGGACTTAAGGATTTATTGCAGGTATTTATTGATCACCGCATCGAGGTGGTAAGGCGCAGATCGATCTTTAGAAAAACTAAGGCACAAGCAAGATTAAATCTAGTAGATGGACTCCTAAAAGCAATTGTAGATATCGATAAGGTAATAAAGTTGATTAGATCAAGTGAGGATGCAACTGTTGCAAAGGCCGGATTAATTAAGACCTTTAAGTTAAGTGATGAGCAAGCTACCTATATTTTAGATATGCCACTTCGTAGATTAACTAAAATGAGCAAAATTGAACTAGAGAATGAGGCGAAAGAATTAAAGGCTACAATCGCCACCTTAACTGCAATCCTAAAAACTGAGGAGAGCATCAAAGCTAAAGTGTCCGAGGAGCTAACAGATATTGAAAAGAAGTATGCTTCACCACGTCGCACTCGCCTTGTTGCATAAGCAACTTTGATTTCAACAAATGCCCTAGAGCTTCGTGCTGCTGCCAGATTACTAGTTAAAGATGTATCAGTACGAATAAATCATGGTGATCGAATTGGTTTTGTCGGCAGAAATGGCGCCGGA
>CAYFKM010000019.1:0-13184 GCA_964344025.1 uncultured Candidatus Nanopelagicus sp.
CAATCTGGAACTTGGTTAGCAGTAGATACTTGGATTTTTACAGGTACAGCATTAGCAACTTTTGGAATGAGTAGAGGCTATGTTGAATTCTGGCTAGTTTGGGTAGCAGTTGATCTAGTAGGTGTCCCATTTGCATTTAGCAATGGTTACTACCCTACCGGAACACTTTATGCAATTTATCTTCCATTTGTAATCTGGGGCTTTATTTCTTGGCTTAAGATTTCAAAAAAAGAAAAGATCAAATCCTAAATATTTAAAAACAAAAAGGACCGAGATTAAATCTCGGTCCTTTTTTAGTACTCCTGCAATTCCTCTGGAGTCCCATGCACTCCCTTTAAATCTGAGCCTAATTTATATCCGATGCCATCTCTTTGTAGGGGCCGTTTTGATTTGTCCCAATTTGGCGGAATAACACCAAGCACACCTTTTTGAAAATCATCAAATGCTTTTAAAACTTCAGACTTTGTATTCATTACAAATGGACCCATCCACGCTACCGGCTCCTTTATTGGAAGTCCGCCAAGAATTAATACATCAAGCTCTGGTGATTTTGAATCTTGAGTCTTACTTGCCGAAATTACAATTAAATCCCCATCTCGATAGGTAACTAATTGGCCTGTGGTAACAGTATGTTTTTCATCTCCGACAGTTCCGTTTCCATTTAGTACATAAGCAAGAGCGTTATAGCTCTTATTCCATGGCAATCTTAATTCGGCTCCTGGTTGTAAGGTGGCATGGACTAATGTAATTGGAGTTTGAGTAGATCCAGGTCCTTTGAAGCCATCTATTTCACCAGCAATAATTCGTAGAAGTGCACCACCGTCTACTGATGATAAAAGTGCAACATCTGATGCAACTAGGTGTTGATAAGCAGGAGGAGACCATTTTTTTGCCGCAGGTAAATTTACCCAAAGTTGAAATCCATGGAATAGACCACCACTCACCACCAAATGTTCTGGTGGAGTTTCAATGTGCAAAATTCCACTACCGGCAGTCATCCATTGAGTATCTCCGTTAGAGATAGTTCCACCACCACCATGGTTATCATAATGATCAAATATTCCATCAATAATGTATGTAACAGTTTCAAATCCACGATGCGGATGCCACGGGGTTCCTTTTGGCTCACCAGGTGCGTATTCAACTTCACCCATTTGATCAAGATGAATAAATGGATCTAAGTCAGCTAGATCAACACCAGCAAATGCGCGCCTAACTGGAAAACCTTCACCTTCATGACCTTGAGGCGCGGTTGTAATGCTTTTAACCTTACGGGCTCTAGCGGAGGGATTGGAAAGTACTCTAGGCAAGATAGTTATATCTTTTACAGTTACCGCTGGCACACTCTCTCCAATACTTTGTAAACTAAATTATATAACTGCCAAATCTACGTGAATATTCCTTACAGCGATTTTAAGGAGCTAACTACTTTAGTTAGCGAATCCTTTGCATCTCCAAAAAGTAAACTCGTTTTTGAATCATAAAGCAGCTCATTTTCTATACCAGCAAAACCTGGTCGCATTGATCTCTTCAAAAAGATTACATTTGCAGCAAGGGATACATCCAAAATTGGCATGCCATAGATTGGACATCCTGGGGTGGTTTTTGCCGCTGGATTTACTACATCGTTAGCACCAACTACTAATACGACATCTGTTTGTGGAAAGGTTGGATTAATCTCTTCCATCTCAACTAATTGCTCATATGGAACATTTGCCTCAGCAAGTAAAACATTCATATGGCCTGGCATACGTCCGGCAACTGGATGAATTCCATATGCAACCTCTACACCTTTTGCACTTAGTAGATCTGCCAACTCTCTTACTGTGTGTTGCGCTTGGGCAACTGCTAAACCAAATCCTGGCACAATGACTACACGTTGGGCGTAATTAAGAAGTATTGCCACATCTTCAGCAGATCCTGACTTAACTGGTCGTGTCTCTGCACCCCCAACGCTTTGCTGAATAGTGGCAGTGAATGCACCAAACAAAGTTCCAAATAGCGATCTACCCATAGCCTCAGCCATTAATTTTGTAAGAATTGTGCCAGAAGCACCAACTAATGTTCCAGCAATTATTAAGAGTGTAGTTTGTAAGACATAACCTGAAGCTGCAACAGTTAATCCAGTAAATGCATTTAGCAATGAAATTACAATCGGAACATCTGCTCCACCTACGGGTAATACAAACAAAATTCCAAAAATTAACGAAAGTAAACCATTAATTAATAGTGGTGTGGTTCCACCAGTTGCAATAACCCAACCACCACTAACCAATACCCCAATTAGAGTTAAGCCAATTATTTGCCTACCAAATGGGAAAATTACAGGACGTGTTGTCATAAGTTCCTGAAGTTTTAAGAATGTAACAATGGAACCTGAAAATGAAACACAGCCAACAATGACGGTAAAGACAGTTGCAATAACTACTGCGCTAGTGGCTTCACTTCCTAATTTCAAATATTCAACAATTGCAACTAACGCAGCTGCACCACCACCGACTCCGTTAAATAATGCGACCAATTGCGGCATCTGAGTCATTTGAACTTTTCTGGCAGCTGGCACCCCAACTAAAACTCCAAATCCAATCGCAGATAAAATCAGTGTTTGATTGTTTAATGTCCGACCTTCATTTGCGTAAAAGAAAACTATTACTGAGGCTACAGTTGCACCAAATGCTCCGATGAGATTGCCTCTTCGAGCAGATTTGGGTGAAGATAAACCTTTCAGTGCCAGGATGAAGCAAATACCGGCAGCTAAGCCAATTAAGTCATAGAGATTGCGACTCATTTACTCTCACCAGCATCTTTTTTTGGTTTTGACTTGCCCTTAAACATTTGCAACATTCGATCTGTAACTACAAATCCTCCAACCATATTTATGGTGGCTAGAATGACTGCAGCAATTGCAAGTGAAATTTCAAGAGTAGTTTTGGCATGATCTGCAACTACTATCGCTCCTACCAATATAACTCCATGAATTGCATTGGCACCACTCATGAGAGGAGTGTGTAATGTAGTAGAAACTTTAGAAACTACCTCAAAGCCAACAAATATAGAGAGCAAAAATATGGCAAGAAGAGCAATTTCATTACTCATTAATTCACTACTCATTATTTGCCCTTATCTCTTCTTATCCCGTTATGTGTCAAAGTTGCTGAATCAATAATTTCATCTGAAAAATCTGGAGCAATTTCACCAGTTGCTTTGCCATCAACACTCTTATTCATTAGTAAGAGTAGATTTACAACATTCCGAGAGAACAACATCGAGGCGTGGTAAGCCAACTGGCTGGGTACATCTTTACCTCCCCAAATTTTTACACCATTATTTGTTGTGATGATCTGACCTGCAACTGATCCTTCAACATTACCGCCACTTTCGGCGGCAAGATCAACAACTACTGAACCAGGAGCCATTTGAGAAACCATATTTGAAGTAACCAATCTCGGAGCAGTTCTACCTGGTACAGCTGCTGTAGTAATCAAAACATCAGCTGCAGCAATATATGGAGTTAGTAAATCTCTCTGTTTTGCAGCACGTTCTTCGGTCATCTCTCTTGCGTAACCACCTGCTCCCTCAAGTGCTTCTAACTCTAGTGAAATAAATTTTGCACCCATCGATTTAACTTCATCCGCTGAAGATGGTCGGACATCGTATGCTGAAACTACGGCTCCTAAACGTTTTGCAGTGGCAATAGCCTGCAAGCCTGCAACACCTGCACCTAACACAATTACTTTGGCGGGAGTCACCGTGCCAGCTGCTGTCATTAGTAACGGAAAAAATTTAGGGGACAGTTCCGCAGCGATTAGAGCAGCTTTATATCCTGCACAAAGTGCTTGTGAAGTTAGTGCATCCATTGATTGAGCTCTAGATATTCTGGGTACTAATTCAAGTGAGAGTGCGGTAATTGAGTTGGTTACTGCGGCCTCAATTGAATCTGCAGCAGTTGTAGGGGATAGGAAAGATATGGTTAATGCGCCCTTTTTTAAGGTTTTAATCTGCTCAGGTGTCAATGGCTGGACCGACAAAATAACATCACTATTAGATAAAACCTCGGAAGATTTTACCTCTGCACCTGCATCTATAAATTGTGTATCTGAGTATTGCGCAGCTACCCCAGCTCCAGATTCAATGACTACTTGGTGACCAGATTTGGTTAATTTAGAAATGATATCTGGAACTAAAGCTACCCGCTTTTCGCCCGCTTTAATTTCTTTTGGAACTGCGATACGCATTCGCCAACCTTATCTATACTTTACGTGAATTATTACCAACTAAATCACCTCTAGTCAGGTGATAGAGAAGTGCTTGAATTGTAGTTCTACGATGAAACGCTTGGCGCCAAACTACTGACTTAGGACCATCAATAACTTCAGCAGAAACTTCTTCTCCTCTGTGCGCTGGTAGACAGTGCATAAAAATGGAATCGGCCGCCGTTAATGCCATTAACTCTCTGGTAACCATAAATGGTTTAAGAGCTGCAAACTTTTCTTGGCGATCAGATTCAGAATCTCCCATAGACATCCAAACATCTGTATAGATAACACTGGCACCAGTTGCTGCAAGCTTTACATCATTTGTTATTTCAATTTTAGCTCCTGATTTTTCTGCAATTTCATTGGCTTGTTCAACTATTAAACTTTTTGGCGCCCATTTACCAGTTGGTGTAGCAACAACTACGTGAGCACCCATAATTGCTCCCATAATTAACCAAGCATTAGCAACATTATTCCCATCACCAACATATACAAATTTTCTCTCCTTTATATTTTTGCCAAATTTTTCTCTAATAGTCAACCAGTCCGCTAACAATTGAGTTGGATGATCATCATCAGTTAACGCATTTATGACCGGTATTGAAGCAAATCTACCTAGTTCATTAACATCAGATTGTGCAAAGGTTCTGACTATGAGAGCACTACAAAAACCAGAGATTATCTTCGCAGTATCTGAGATACTCTCTCCTCTACCTATTTGCAACTCATCACCGCGTAGAAAAACTGGCGTACCACCCAAGTGGGCAACTGCAGTCTCTGACGCCAACCGAGTGCGCGTTGAAGATTTTGTCATATAAATTGCGACTGTTCTATTTGCTAAAGCCTTCTTTGAGCGCAGCGGATTGTTTGCAAATTTAGCTGCAGTATCTAGTAAGAGCTCGACATCAGCTTTCGATAAGTCGGCAGTGCGTAGGAGATCCTTTAATTTCGTGCTCACTGGTAAATGGTAGGCGATATTTTTAGATTAGGATTTGGCTATGGGATTTCTAGATGATTTACGCGGTAAATCTAGTAATTCAGGGGTACTAGAGGAAGAAAGATTGGTACCGACTGATGAGGGTGATCACGAGAGATTTTCACATTACGTTGATAAGAATAAGATCACTGAATCTGCAGTTACCGGAAAGCCAGTTCGAGCGCTTTGTGGCAAAAAGTGGATACCAAATCGAGACCCTCAGAAATTTCCAATTTGTCCAACATGTAAAGAGATTCACGCTCGCTTAAAGTAATTTCTCAGAATTTACCGATACTCTAAAATTCATGGGATTGCGAAAATTATTCATTTCTATCTTTGCACTAATTTTTATATTCACTTCTAGCATCCCAAGTTATGCGGATAAACCACCAAGGAGAATACTCTCTGGCTGGTTACCAGATTATTCACTAAGCAAAAATTTACCTACAGTTGAAGGTAACCTGGATTTAATTCGAGATGTATCTCCTTTTTGGTATGGCTTAGTTGGGGAAAATTCAATTAAAGATAAGTATGCTTTAGGTAAATATACAACTCCAAAAGAGCAAGTAATCGCAAGATTAAAATCAAATAATATTTTACTTTTACCAACTATTACCGATGATAACGGAAAATTAGTACTAGCAAATCTGCTAGCAAAAGAAAGTTCAAGAAACAACATTGTTCAATCGCTCAAATCATTAGTTTTAAGACAGAATTACGATGGAATAGATCTAGATTTTGAAACTTTTTATACAAAAGACGGTCGATCAAGTTGGCCAGCATTAAAACCAAATTGGATTTTATTTATTCAGCAACTTTCGGCTGAATTACGTGCACAAGGCAAACTCCTGTCGGTTACTACCCCGCCTGATTTTGCAAAGGAAACTAAACGAGCTGGAAACTCTGTTTACTCATGGGCTGAAATTGGACCATACATTGATCGATTAAGAATTATGGCTTATGACTTTTCAACTACATCGCCAGGACCAATTGGTCCGATTGAATGGACCGAGGATGCTGTTAAATATGCAGTTACCCAGATGCCAGCTTCGAAAGTATTCCTCGGTATTCCAGGTTATGGTCGTGATTGGGTAACAAAGGTTGAAGGTACTTGTCCAAGCGCCTTTGCCTCCTCAGTTGTTGTCGGAGCAAAAGCGGCAGTTGTAATGAGAGAGGCTTTAAATCTTGCCACTATTAATAATTCAGTTCCGGTATACAACGCAAAACATGCCGAATCAACTTTCACATATAAAAAGACTTATATGGATCCAACTAACTCTGCCATATTTTGTACGGCAAGTAGAACAGTTTGGTTTCCAGATGAGAAAAGTTATGAAATTCGAACCAACTTAGTTGGAAAGTACCGGTTAGGTGGGATTGCAGTTTGGACTTTTGGTATGGAAAATGTTGCTGCTATGAGTGCAGTTCGCGAGATCGCTAAATCAATTGCTCCGGATCAAGTCGTAGCCACACTGTCTAGCGATTTAGAGCAAATTTCCTACGGATCTATAGTAAATCTATCCGCTACATTTAAATTACCTGACAAGACTCCAGTTTCAGCCTTAAATGTTAGATTTGAAATTAAAAATAGTGGTGAATCTAACTGGCGAAGCTTTGCAGCCGGAACAACAGATGCCGCCGGAATGATCTCTGTTCCAGTAGTAATTGGCGAAAAAAGTTTAATCAGATTAATTTCAGAGGGAAGTTGGGAGCGCGAGGAGGGCAGGACTGCTGAAAAAAATATCTCAGTAACACCTAAAGTGATTTTGCCTTTACCAACCTCAATTAAAGCTGGGGCGAATTACTCAATCACTGGCCAAGTGCTTCCGAGGGTAGCAGCCTTAAAACTTAATGTTCTACAGGATGGTAAAGCAAAGGAAAGTTTAACCACAGATGCCAATGGAAACTTTATCCTCACCATCGCCCCGACTACCACCGGCATTCATACTTATCAGTTTCAAATTGACGCCGGCCCAAAAAACTCTGCTACAAGTAGTGAACTCTTCACCATTTTGGTTAGATAATGGGGGAATGAGCACTCAAACTCAAGTCGAAGAGATCTTAGATTTAAGTAAATTTTTCGACCATTTGTGGGTGGCAATTGTTTGGGATGATCCAGTTAATTTGATGAATTATGTTACCTATGTATTTATTAAGTTATTTGGATTCTCAAAAGAAAAAGCACATGAGCTTATGATGCAGGTTCATAATGAAGGTAAGGCAGTTGTTGCATCTGGAACTCGTGAAGAGATGGAACGAGCTGTTCAAAGATTGCATGAGCACGGACTTTGGGCAACATTACAAAGAGAAGATCATGGGCGAGTTTAAAGGCGCAGCAGCTACTGGAGATCTTTCAATATCACTTAGTAATGATGAATTACATATTTTAATCAACCTAGTTGAGCAATTATTAGAGTTACTCGGTGAGAGAAATTTCAATCACCACTACCAATCTGATGATCCATTTGCGCAACTGATGGCAGCAAGTATGGGAGGTTTTGATTCTCCAATTTCACAACCGGAGGATCCGGTACTCCGTAGACTTTTACCAAATGCATACTCAGATGTTGAAAGTGCAGATGAGTTTCGTAAATACACCGAGCCAGGGCTGAGAAAGTTAAAGCAAAATCACCTGTTTTACCTTCGTGAGCAATTAGTTTTCCCGGTGGATCATGAGTTAACTCGAGCTGATATCGCAGTTACCGACCCTACTCAGTGGCTAATTGCAATTAATGATTTACGTCTGGCGCTGTCTGTAAGATTAAATATTGATCAAAATAGTTTTGAAAAGTATGAATTAATGCTAGATTCAGATTTGCAAAAACCACTTTTTGCAGTTTATTTTTGGTTAGGCGGTATTCAAGAGGGTCTAATCAGCCATATATAGAAATAAAAAAAGCGGGGCCAATTTCTTGACCCCGCTTAAATTAATCTAGACGATTAGTGATCGTCCTTCATTCCTTCAGCTACGGATTTCATCTTCGCAATCTTTAGGATTGTTAGACCAAATACGCACTTAGCTAATACGTCAGCAATCGTGTAACCGATCTGGCGATTAACAAACGCTGCTGGGTCCAGTGCATCTTGACCAAGAATTGGTAGCAAGTAAGCAATTGGATAAACGCCCCAAGTAGCGATTAGAAGTAGGCGTAGACGACCAACGGTCGCTGCTACTCCTGCTGGTTGACGATCTAGAGACTTTGAAAGCTCTACGAACAATACATACAGGATGTATAGGAAAGGTATTGTTGACAATACACCCCATAGAACCTTGGTGTTGTTGTCAGTTGAAATCTCACCTGGATATCCAAGTGCGATCATTGCTGCTGATGCTGGAACCAAGCGGGTAATTAAAGAAGAAGCCGCTGCTTTAGCAAGAGCAAGTACTGCAACTACCTCTACTAGAAGTAGCGGTACAGTCAAAATCCAGTCAACATAGCGATATGCCTCGTTGAATGCTCCATGACCAGTTCCTACCTTTAGTGAACCATCTACAAATGAATCATCAAATGAGTTGAAAATTCTCCAGTAGTGGTATGCAGCAATGAATGTCACCATTGATGACATAACAAGTGCTGTACGGTACTTAGGTAGTACCCGTGATTGTGAAACTAGCGTATAAACGGTGCAGGCAAGCATTGATACAAGTCCAAATGAAAGGATGTTGTAAACAATGCCGAATTGATCTGCAGATAATGCGATTGAATTCATCTAAAAAGCCTCCATAGGCATTTAGTTTGCTCAAGTCCATTTGGACGTAAGCCAGCAAAAATTCGTAACCTCATATGCAGGCTGCGACTAATTGCCTAGGGGATAGCGTGGCGGTTACCAGCCAGTTCATCAAGGCAATTCCCCCCAAATTCCCGTTAATTCTTAAGATTTAAGGGATTAAAGGCGGGCAAATCGGACATTTTCTATTAATGGCGAAGCCGCCCCTGCCATTTAGACTTACACAAATGATGAGCAATCAAGCCGGTAATAAGAGTGCGGCAATTGGCATCTTTGATTCCGGGGTTGGCGGCTTAACAGTTGCTCGAGCAATTATTGATCAATTACCTGGCGAGTCAGTTCTTTATATTGGTGACACAGCTCGTGGGCCATATGGACCTAGATCATTGGCAGAGGTTAGAAGTTTTGCCCTTGAAATTATGGATCAATTAGTTGCAGCTGGGGTCAAAGCAATTGTGATTGCCTGCAATACGGCAAGTGCAGCAATGTTGCGCGATGCACGAGAGCGATACTCAATTCCAGTAATTGAGGTAATTCAACCAGCGGTTAGAAGAGCGGTCTCTGCTACCCGAAGTGGAAAAATTGGGGTAATCGGAACAACAGCAACAATAGATTCCAAGGCCTATTTAGATGCCTTTGCAGCTGCTCCTAATCTGCAAATTACATCAAAGGCCTGCCCCTTGTTTGTTGAGTATGTGGAGCAAGGTAAAACTTCAGGAGAGCAAATCACAAGGATTGCCCAAGATTACTTAAAAGTGATGCAAGAAAAAGATATTGATACTTTAGTTTTAGGCTGTACTCATTACCCACTTTTAACAGGTGTAATTTCATATGTAATGGGTAATGATGTCACTTTAGTATCAAGTGCTGAGGAGACGGCAAAAGATTTATATCGCACCCTAGTGGAGGCTGATCTGTTAAATCCAGCTGGCGGAAAGGTAAATCATCGATTTATTGCAACTGGTGACGCTGCCAATTTCTCTGCATTAGCTCGTAGATTCTTGGGCCCAGAGGTAGTATCAGTCACCAATAAAATTTGAGTTAGAGATTTTAAAATTACTAATTAGGGAGAGAATCATTAGCAGAATTGATGGCAGATCAAATGATCAATTAAGGCCAATTAAATTTACCCGTCATTGGCTAGATAATGCTGAAGGTTCTGTATTAGTTGAATTTGGGAAAACTAGAGTTTTATGTGTGGCCTCCTTTACACCAGGAGTTCCGCGATGGTTAGTTGGTAAGGGTGAGGGATGGGTTACAAGTGAGTATGCAATGCTGCCTAGAGCTACTCACACAAGATCTGATCGGGAGAGTGTTAAAGGAAAATTAGGCGGCAGAACCCAAGAGATTTCTAGATTAGTTGGAAGATCATTGCGTGGAATAGTAGATATGAAGGCATTGGGTGAAAACACAATTGTGATCGATTGTGATGTGCTGCAGGCAGATGGTGGTACTAGAACTGCTGCTATTACCGGTGCATATGTTGCTTTACATGATGCCATCACTTGGGCGAAATCTAAGGGACATATTGCATCAAATTTAAATCCACTTTCTCAATCTGTTGCAGCAGTTTCTGTTGGCATTATTGATGGTGAACCAACATTAGATCTTTGTTATGAAGAGGATGTTTCGGCTCAGACAGATATGAATATCGTTTGTACTGGTGATGGAAATTTTATTGAAGTTCAAGGCACTGCTGAAGGCAAACCATTTGACCGAGAATTACTTGATAGATTATTAGATCTAGGGGCAAAAGGCTGCACTGAGTTAGCCAAACTCCAAACTAAAGTACTCACCTCCTAAATTTTTAAAGATGCGAAAATTAGTTCTTGCTTCGAAAAATCTTGGAAAAATTAAGGAGCTAGAAAGATTACTGAGTAAATATGCTACTGACATAGAGGTATTGGGATTAAATGATTTCCCAGATATGCCAGAGGTGATTGAAAGTGGCGATTCCCTTAGTCAAAACGCTTGGTTAAAAGCTAAACAGATATCAAGTTATTCAAAACTACCTGCACTTGCCGATGACAGTGGCTTATTTATTGATGCGTTATCAGGAGCACCTGGAATTTATTCTGCAAGGTGGGCAGGGTATGAAGGAAATGATCCAAAGCAGCGAGATTTAGTGAATATAAATAAGGCGCTCTCGGAATTAGCAGATACGCCAGTTGGGAGCAGGGGCGCTCAATTCAAAACTGTGGTGGCATTTTATAAGCCAAATAAAGATGGCAGCTCTACTGAAATAGAGCAGACTGGTCTGCTACAGGGCCAGATCTCTCAATCTCCAATCGGCGCTTTTGGCTTTGGCTATGACCCAATTTTTATCCCAGATGGATTCAAAGAAACCTTGGCACAGCTTGCCCCTGGGGTGAAAGATGAGGTTAGCCATCGTGGAATGGCATTACGTGCGATAGCACCATTTTTGCTCGATCATCTCTAATTTCACGTGGATAAATCAGAACTTTCCTGTTGTATCCTTATCTCATCCTTCCCTAGGGAAATTCTCAAACTAATAAGGTATGAAAATATTTTAAGCATTTTTAACTTAAGGAGTTTTAAGTGGCCGCAAAGAAGAAAGCAGTAAAAAAGGCATCAGCTAAGCGCAGTGCTAATAAGAGTGTAAAGCGATCTGTAAAGAAGAGTACGAAAAAATCTTCTGCAAAGCGAAGTGTTAAGAAAAGTGCAAAGCGCTCTGCAAGAACTACTACACGTTACTCAATTCCAGCGGTCCCAGTAAGCGGATCATCAAGATCGTCAGTATCTTCAATTTCAACCACCCCAAGACCAGCAGCAGCTGCTCCAAGAGTTAGCGCTGCAAGTAAAGGTTCTGGCAGTGGATCATCTAAGGCGGTTGTAATAGCTGTAGTAATTGGAATTTTAGTTCTAGCAATTGCAGTTATCTCTCGGAATTCATCATCTGATTCAACAACAGTGACTCCAACCCCAACTGCATCAGAGAGCTCTGAGCCATCTAAGCAACCAACAACTGAGCCAAGTGGTGAGCCAATTGCTGCTTATGAAGCACCTGTTGGAATTGTTTCGATCTATAACGAAACAGGCGCCATGGTAAATTGGAAGGCACCAGCAGCATCTGCTGGAATTACTGGTTATAACATTGAACTTCGGGATAACGGAGTTGGTGAGTGGAAGTTAGTTGCCACTGTTCCAGCAACACAATTTAAACAACAAATTACCAAGAATGACGAAACTGGTTGGGTTCAAGTCAAGGTCTCAACAGTTTATAGTGATGGTCAGGTTGTTGCTGGTAAAGTACATGGATTGCCTGGTAGCTGGTCATAAATTAGATATTAAATAACCCTCCAAATATTTGGGGGGTTATTTTTTTAACTATTACTCTGTTTTACTAAATCTTTTAAAACTAAATCCACATAAACATCTGAACCAAGTGGGCTTAGATGAATTCCGTCTGGGGCAAATAACTCTGGTCGATCTTTTGAGATCCGATCCCAATCAATTAGTTTTACTTTTGGATATAAAGCTGCGACTTTGGCAATAATTAAATTATTCTTTTCTCGCCAGGCTCTAGGTACAGCAGTATTTACAACAATGATTTGAGGTTGATTTTTAACAATCTCAAAAATATCAATAACAGTTTGTTCTGATAGCGCATTGTTATTACCTAAATTAAAGATAACTGGGGAGGATGGCACAGAGGCTTGATCAACTTTCATCACCGAAAGTAGCTCTGGTGCCTGTCGGCCTACTCGGGCATTAACTAGAGAGATGTGCTCCTTACTCTCTAATTTGCTACGAATCCCCAAAATTACACTGTCACCAGTTACCCAAAGTCCCGTTGTACTGCCTAGATCTTGCGATTCTTGATTTTGATCGGTTATCTGGTTATTTAAATCAGCAAGGGCTTGGTTACTTTTATTGATAGCTTGAATTGAAATCGAGGAGGTAACTGCCAAAACTAAAATTATTGAAAGCAAAACCGAAAGTTGTTGGCGTACTCTTACCTTTGCTGATCGATACTTAATTCCCCTAAACCAATTTTGAACCACACCTTGCCTAAATGGAATTTCA
This sequence comes from uncultured Candidatus Nanopelagicus sp., assembly GCA_964344025.1. Classification (GTDB taxonomy): domain Bacteria; phylum Actinomycetota; class Actinomycetes; order Nanopelagicales; family Nanopelagicaceae; genus Nanopelagicus. Next base: position 13,009 of record CAYFKM010000019.1, read on the forward strand.
ACCCAGCGAAGTGAAATATCAGCGAGGGCAACAGCTAGTAAAACTCTTGCTAGGTACAGGGCCCATGTTTCACCGGTTAGATCAACAGAGGGTCTAGTAACTTGGAAAATTACCCAATGCCAAATATAGATTCCATAACTTCGCTGTCCAATCCAGCGAAATGGTGCGGTACTAAT
>CAYFKM010000020.1:0-1539 GCA_964344025.1 uncultured Candidatus Nanopelagicus sp.
CACCAGAGATCATCCTGGCACTTTCTACTAAAACAATTAGATCACTCTTTGGATCGGCATCCTTTAACGCCCCATACTTTGGATGCAGGTGATCAAATGGGATATAGATAATTCTCTTCATCTAACCAGCACATCTTTTACTGCAGTACTTAACATTTTCCCAATCTTTAGCCCATTTTTTGCGCCACTCAAATGGTAGCTTGCAGGTAATACAGATTTTAGGAGCGAAGCCATTTTTAACCTTGGCTACTCGCTTAGAGTTTTTCATACCTAACTATAAGTTAAAACTACTTTCTAATTAGGTTTATTAGATATAACAGGGCAAAGGCTAAGCCAATTGCCGCATAGAAAATTGAGAAAGGTGTTAATTCCGCTGGGATAAATATGGTCAAAATCCCAAGCGCTAAGGCAGATACAAACATAACTCGGCCAACAAATTTAATGCCGCTAGCATTATTATTTAACTTAGAGTTTTGCCACATATTGCCAGCAAGTGCAATTAAGGTAATTGCAATCATTCGCATCGACCAGATTAACTCAGAGTTACTTTCAAAGCCAAGTAGATCTAAAAATACCTCTGGAGCTGCCAGTAGAAAAATAGCGGAGGCACCAAATACAACTGCGCCACCTTTAAGTGTGTTTTTTACCCCATGTTGATACATCTATTAAGGCTAGACCTAGCAAGGCTGGGTGGGCAATAAGGTTTTTAAGGATTTTTTAAGCAAACTACGCATAGCGATTAAGGGATACCCCTTATCAGATTGGGAATAAGCAAAAAAGTGCAATTGTTATTGCCGATGAGATCTGCCGAATGGGGATCTTGCGAAGAAAACTTCTCGCTTAACATATAAGGAGAAATAAGCATGAGTACATTAACCAAACGTGAATACCCAACTACCGGTATTTCCCTAGCTAACTTCTTTCCAAATCTAGAGTCTTGGGCAGTTGGCTTTGATCGACCAATGCGCTTACTAGATGAGATGTCTAATGCGCTAATTGGCCGAAATACCTCATTTCCCCCATACAACATAAAGCAAATTAATGATGATCACTACCAGATTGAGATGGCAGTTGCTGGCTTTAGCAAGAAGGATCTAAAGATTGAGCTTGCTAACAATCAGTTAACTGTTGAGGGATCTCAATCATCAAATGAGGAATCAACTGAGGCTAATTACCTATATAAGGGAATTGCAGCTCGCCAATTTAGACAAAGCTTTGCCCTAGAGGATCATGTAAAGGTTCTAGGCTCTGAGCTAAAAGATGGTGTGCTAAAGATTGAGTTAGAGCGCCAGATCCCAGAGGAGAAGAAGGCTCGAGTAATCGAGATTAAGTAATTTAAGTAATGCTAAGCCCTCACCTTTTAAGTAAGGTGAGGGCTTTTCTCATCTAATCTTAACTTTTATATGGTTAAATCAATATATGAGGAAAATAGCTACATCAATTTTTACTTTACTATTACTGGGAGTTACTAGTTCTGCAGTTGCTCATCAGCCAGTGGAATTAAGTGATAAACATATCTCAGCAAATAAGGGACCAATA
>CAYFKM010000020.1:1549-5377 GCA_964344025.1 uncultured Candidatus Nanopelagicus sp.
GGAGAAGAAGGCTCGAGTAATCGAGATTAAGTAACAAATACTGATTAGACCAGCACTACTTGATTAATACAGGTAGTGCTGGTTATTTTATTGCACTACAATCTCTAAATGCCATATCGTTCATTACATCCAACAGCTACTCAGCTTGTAAGAACTTGTGATGAAATGCTCAATACCGTAAGACCTGATCAAATTAAGACTGACCAATTATTGGAAAAAGCTGGCATATCAAAGGGCTCGATGTATCACCACTTTGAAGACCTCCAAGACTTAATTGAAATCACATTCGTTTATAGATTTTCAAAATGGATTGATTTAATTATTAACGATATGGCTAGTTTGATATCAAAAGTCAAAACATCAGAAGAACTTAAGAAAGCGCTTTATAAAATTACTCAACAAACTCAAAAAAATTCCTTAGCTCAAATAAGAATTGAACGTGCTTGGATATACTCAGAGTCAAATAGAAATAAACGATTCCAGCAACGATTTTCTAATGAAGCAGAGAGACTTACCGCTTCAATAGAGGATTTAGTCTCAGAGGTTATTAATAGAGGGCTATTCAAAAAAGATTTAAATCCAAGAGTAGTAGCAGTATTCATTCAGGCTTACTCTCTAGGATATATTGTAAATGATTTTATTTTGAATCCAGTTTCTGATAATGATTGGATTAATTTTATTAACTCAATTATTGAAAATATGTTTATAAATAGGACGAAAGCTTAAATCTTCAATTCCAATCGATACTCCCTAGGATTTGATTACACTTAAAAGTACTGGCAAGTAGGAATACTTAAGTAATCTCAACTTATTTGGCTGAGTTAAGCCTAAATTCATGCTCCCCACTTTCTATTGATCATCACAGGGTGGTCTAAATGGTGATTGAAACTTGCCCCTTCTAGACTCATAGTCTATTTTTATCTCTCTCAGGGTGAGAATAAGGATGACGAATTTTGGGTGATATTAAGGGGGAGGTGGGAGAGAGAAGTTGAAAAACTTTAAATACCAGCGGCTAAAAAAGTTTCCTAAAGTATTTGTATCTTTAACTGTTTTCATTTCTATTTTTACATCTCCTGGATTTACACCTTCTGCACAGGCTGCAACTTGTGCCTCACCAGGAGTTGATATCACTGCATTACATCGACCAAGCTCAGATGCTTGGGGAGCTCGGCGACCATTTTATGCCGATTCAAGCGGAGGCGTTAACGGAAAAAACTCTGGTTATGTTGGTTATGCAATTGACGGTACCAGTGTTTCATCTGTTACAGATCTTTGGGTAAAACTAAGTGGATTTACAGGTGGTTACTTAAATTTTGGTACAAATCAATCCTCAGTAGTTCCTATTCGCTCCAAATTTAAAGCTGCTAATGGTACTGACCATGCTACTAAGAGAGTTGTGTATATTTATTTAAAATCCACTTACAGTGGTCAAAGAACTACAACTGATCAAACATTCACGGTTGAATTATATAATGGAAATCCAAATCTAGGTGGAACACAAATTTGCACTGCCACTGATGGATTTTCCGGTGTAGAAGATATAACTTCAGCGAATGCAAATAAGATTACATCGGTTAGTACAACAGCAACCACAGTTGTATTAGGTTCAAATTTTGAAGTGACCGCAATTGGCCAAACTGGCACAATGAGTGATGGAATTAATGATGATCAAGTGACTTCCGGTAGTAATAAATATGGTGTGCTCGCAATATCAGCCTCAATAACTGATACTTGGAACGCAGATGCATTTACGTTGACAGGAGTAAGTTATGTGATCGATTCAAATAGAAACGGATCTTATGCAGATGAGACAACTAATTATAATTTATTACGATATTACCCAACAAGCACCGTTAATCAAAAATATCGAGTTGTTTACTATTTTTCTGCCAGAGAAGTAATAGCTAGTACACTTTTTCAGCCTGTACAAAGTATTGCTTCGGGTAACGCTGTGAAGTACACGGCAAGTTACAGCGGTACAGCTTCGAGCACTTCAATTAGTATTGTAAAAAATAGTTTAAGCTTAAATAAAGCTCTAAAAAGTATAACTAGTCAAGGAACCTCTGGGTCAAATAATTTGTATGATCTTTCGTATCGATTAACTTTAAAAAATATAGGGTCAACCACCTCAGTCTTTGACTATATTCAGGATACGGTAACTTTGAATTCGGATACTACTGGTGGAGCTTTTATTTCACCCACAAATGGTTCAACTCTAACTTTAGACGGCACTTCCTCAATTACTCCGACCACAAATGCGAGTATTTCTTCAAGCGTTCTCACGCTTAACTTTAATGGACCAATCACATTGACCTCAGGCCAAACCTCAAACATTGATTACACAATCAGAATTAGTTACCCAACAAGTAACAGCACTATGCCAATCAGTAATACTGCTGTTGGCTATATCGGAACGGAACAAATTACCTCCTCAACAGGTGTAAATGCGGTTGGAATTAATATTGTCAACACCAATACACTTACAATTGAATATAGTTCGAGTGGTTATGTGACTGTTGATGCAAAACAAGTAAATGGAACCGACTGCTCAAGCCAATCACTAGCATCTGGCAGCGTTGTGTGCACTTTTTATCGCGGAACCCCGCTCACACTAACCGCAGTCTCTGCACAATCGATTTCAAGTTGGGCTGCTACAGCAAATGGCCACGCATCAAATACTGGAGATTGCAGCACTTCAAATGCTAATAGCCCTTGCACAATGGTTTTAAATGCTAATGCAGTTATAACACCAGTATTTAATGTGTCCTATACGGTTACCATTGTCGGAGTATCTAATGTTGCTGTTAGTGACAGTAAATTGCCATATAGTTGCTCTTCAGGTACTTGTACAAAGTCTTATGCTGCAGGGGGCACGGCTAGTCTAACTTTCACTCCAGACACTGGTTATTCAATCTCAGCAATTACTTCAAATGCTTCAGGAACTTCTTCGGGAAGTTTTACGGTAAATGGCACATCTGCCTCCACAGGTTCGATAACAGTCAACTCCAGTTTTACAATTACGGTGACGGCAAATCTTCCAAATTACGGATTAGACGTTTCAGCAACGATTGGTGGATCGGTTTCAAATACCTCTCCAGCAACCACGTATATTTCAAGTTGTTCATCTAATGCTGATGGAGCAACTGGTACCTGCGGAGATGTAATTCCTTCTGGTACTTCCGTTACCTTAACTGCAACTGTATCCGCAGGTTATTATTTTGGTGGTTGGGGCGGCGATGGAAGCTGCACTGGGACAAGTTTGACATGTACTTTTACCATGAACCAAAATCGAACAGTAAGTGCAACTTTTACGAGTTCTCCATCTCTAGTTGTGACTGTAGTTGGAAGCGGTACAGTCTCTGCTAATTCTGGATCAATTACTGACTGCGACTCAAATGGTTTAGCCTGTTCATCTTCATATACGTTGAATTCTTCCGTCACCTTAACTGCAACTCCAACTGCCGGATACGCATTAACTTGGGGCGATGCATGTAGTGGAAGCTCTTCAACTTGTACTCTAACTATGAATGCGTCGAAAGCCGTAACAGCAACCTTTACTGCCATCAATTACACAATCACTATTGCATCTGTTACTGGAGGTAGTGGAAGTTCATCTGCTGCAACTGTTACTTACAATGGATCGGTCACTCTTACCGCAACTGCTTCAGCAGGTTATAACTTCACTAGTTGGAGCTGCACCGTTGGAACATTAGCTAATTCAGCAAGTAGTTCAACTACATTATCGGCCATAACTGCAAACACCACCTGCACTCCAACCTTTACTGCCATCAATTACACAATCACTATTGCATCTGTTACTGGAGGTAG
>CAYFKM010000020.1:5477-12167 GCA_964344025.1 uncultured Candidatus Nanopelagicus sp.
GCCACACTTTCAAATATCACAGCGGATGCCACCTGCACTCCAACCTTTACTGCCACATCGTCCTCAGGTGGAGCTCGTAATACCGCACCTACAAACAATACTTCATCTAAAAAAATTGTTGTAACTAGAGTTTCAAAAGAAACAAATCCGCAAACAAGTAATAATCAAAAACAAGTAATTATTGGAAGTAATTCTACATTTACTCCGGGAAACACTGCGAATAAAACTTCAGAAATATCAAATTCAGCCAGTACCTCAACCTCAAGTAGTGGCGGGATAGTTGCTGTGGTAACAAATACAACACAATCACAATCACAATCTGCTCCCACTAACTCAGCAGAAGTAAGTGCAGTAAATACCACTACTCAGACTGAAGTTTCTCGAAACTCAAATGTACCGGCAGCAGTGACAGTTAATCGTAATGAGAGTAATGGCAAGTTGGCAGTTACTGCAACTAACGGTTGGACTGGTCGATTATCCGTTGCAGTTGTTGATACTTCATCTGGTGAGAAAGTTGAATCCTTTGTTGAGATAGTAATTGCTCCAACACCAGTAGAATCACCTAAAGTCAATTACTTACCACCTTCAAATCCGTTTGGACCACCAGCGCCTGCTACTGCAAATAAGCCAACTTTAAATACTGGAATTACTATTAATTGGCAGCCATCACAATCTGAAGTTACTGGCTATGTTGTCACAGTTAATGAAAAGTTAGCTTGCACATCTTTAACAACTAGCTGCGTTGTAAATCAAATTATTGGTCCAAAAAGCAAGGTTGAGGTTTATGCCCAAGGAAATGACAACAGCATTAGCCCACCGGTTGTGGTGCCAGAGTTTAAACCAGCTGCCCCAATTCCAGGCTTAGTAGTTTATTTCCCACTTGCATCATATAAGTTAACTAAACCAGAGGTGAAAAAATTAGATGAATTTGTGGCGGCAATGAGAGCTGCTGGATTAAATCGGGTAGAGCTTCAAGGACATACTGATGTGCAAGGAACTGCTAAGGGTTATGACAATCAGACCCTTTCAAAGAATCGAGCAGATATTGTTGCCAATTACTTACGCAAAAACTTAACGGTGGTAACTAGAAAAGATCAGTTTGCTGATACTAAACCTGCCGTAGTAGGCAGTGGTGAGCAGGTCTTTAAAAACAATAGACGTACCGAGGTGTTGGTCTGGTAGAAATTAACTGCATTAAGTAATTTCTAAGGCGAATATGGTTTACTCATCAAATTATGATTGCCACCAAAGTATCTTTTTTAACCGCAGTATTAGCAGTAAGCCCAATCACGCTTGCATCTGCCCACCAGCCTGTGCTCTTAACTTCAAGCCACGACTCGGCGAATAGGGGACCCATACTTGTCGATGGCACAATCTCTTTTGCCTTAAGAGCCTCCTTTACTAAAGCAAATCAAGAGCGCGGCTTTAGAGCATCACTTAAGGAGGGTGAGTTATTAAATTTTGAATACCTAATAGTTGATCAACCACCAGAGAATAAATTGCCATTAAGTAAATTACCCAAGGTAACAATTACTGCACCAGATGGTAGTAAAACAGTTGTTAAATTTACGCAGCGAAGTAAGTTTTATGAACCTTATAGCGGCACTAACTACCTGTATCTAGCAAGATTCTCATCAACTGCGATTGAGGGTATTTATAGCTTCTCCATTAAATCTAATGGCAAAGCTAGGGTTACAGTTTCAACTGGAAGTAAAGAAACTTATGGCGAGGTTTATCCACCTGCAATCTGTCCAACTGTTGAAAAAAAGGCTTTACCACTTATTACAAATGCTCAAGCAGCTACCTTAGTTGGTATGAAAAAAAGTGAGGCGATAAGTTGTATTGAATCTATGCAGGGAATTTATCGAATTGCCCAAGAGGATGGACAAAGTTTTGCTTTAACTAAAGATTATAAAGTAGATCGGGTGGATTTAACGATTTTAAAGGGTGTGGTAAGTAAGGTAAGTGTTGGTTAAAGATTTAAGTTGCGATAACTGGGATTATTTCCGCCCCAACTACTCCAAGCTTTCCATTAACCTTAGTAAGTCGATAACTTAATAAGTACCTACCATCATTGGTATCAAAGTAGACCTCTTGAGTGTATTGATCATCTGCTTTTGAACAGGTTTTAAATGAGTAATCCTCATTAATAATTATCACCTGATATTGAGTTTGGATTATTCTGGCAAATTGAGCAAGGCTAATGCCATCTCTAAACGATTGGGCGGCAAAGCTATAAGCTTTTTCCCAATCTAACCTAGTAATTGCCTCTACCTGATTTGAGATATGGCGCTTAATTTCAACCCGCTCATTGGAGTTGCACTCACCATTGTTATTACCAGCAGTTTTTGATGTGGTGCAGGAGGTTGAAGTGAATACCAAAATTAACAAAGTGAAACCTAAAAATCTAAATTTAGATATTTGATCTCGGTAAGAGTTGACCATAAAACAATTATTGCTGGTATTACTGCAAAAACAAGAGGAAAAGTAGGCGGTTGTGAGGTTGGTTTAGATCAATGTTAATCTTTAGATAAACTAGGGCGGTGAGTGATCTTGAGTTAGCCCATCAGCTTGCCGATACGGCAGATAAAATCTCTTTGGCAAGATTTGGAGCAATTGATCTTCAAATTACTCAAAAGCCAGATCTAACCCCAGTTTCAGATGCTGATCGAAAAATCGAAGAGTTAATTAGGCAGCAACTTGCAAGTAGTAATCCAGAGGATGGGGTAATTGGTGAAGAGTTTGAAAATAAGATTTCCACAAATAATCGAGAGTGGATCTTAGATCCAATTGATGGCACTAAAAACTACATCAGAGGTGTTCCGATCTGGGCTAGTTTAATTGCACTTAGAGAAAATAATGAGATTACCGCCACCGTGGTCTCAGCCCCAGCAATTAATCGTCGCTGGTATGCCGCAAAGGGTGAGGGTGCATTTGTTAATGAAAATATTTTAGGTAATCAAAAAAAGAGAAGACTTAAAGTAAGTGGCGTAAGTAAGATCTCAGATGCAAGTTTTGCATTTGCTGAGATAGTTAAAAAGGATCATTGGGAAACAAATTATGAACCCTTTTTAAAGTTAACTAATGAGGTTTGGCGCAGTCGGGGATTTGGAGATTTTTGGGCCCATATGTTGGTGGCAGAAGGTGCGGTTGATTTCACCATTGAACCAAAGTTAGCGCTTTGGGATATGGCAGCTTTGTACTTAATTGTTAAAGAGGCAGGTGGATCATTTACCAATTTAGCTGGCCAAGATGGGGTATCTGGACCGGGTGCTATCTGCTCAAATGGCAAATTACATAATGAGTTAGTAACTCGGTTTAAGTAATTTAACTCTTGGTAGCAACCTCACTTAAAGCAGTTTTAAACCTCTTTGAAGAAAAATCTAGACAGGCTCGTTCATACTTTTGCATCCCCCAAGCCCAAAAATCAAACTCTATTTCAGAGATACTGTTTTGAATTGATGCCCATAAGCTCCAGCCATATCTAGCAAGAAGAGCAAATAACCAAGCTCTTGCCACCTTCTCTGGTCGATACTTGCCGTAGTAATTATTTACCAACTCAACTAATTGTTCATCAGAGAGCTCAGACTCACTATAGATATTTCCTAACTCAAAGCAGGCATCATTGTTGCCTGAGTACTCATAATCGATTAACCAAATCTTCTCGCCATCATCAATAAAATTAGCGGCAAGTAGATCATTATTACAAGGCACCTTTCCCTCATCTAATACTTTAAGTGCAGCCTGCATTTGATCTAGATGTTGGGCATAATCTAAGTATTTTTCGGGCAATCTAAAGTTGCGCTGCGTAACTATCTTTAGGTAATTTTGTTGAATTTTGAACATATCAAAATCTCTTACAAATGGTTTTGCTGAGTGAAGTTTTTTAACACTTTGAGCAATTCGATCCAGATTTGCTGCAACATCTTGGGAGGTAAAGGTTTTTCCTGGTAGATATCCAATTACTAGTAGGCCAAAATCTGGTAGAAAGTCATAGATTGGCGCACCAATACCAATCTGCGCTGCAATCTTTGAGTTTTCAAACTCAGCATTGCGGTCAATTGAAAGTAATGAGGATTTATTACTAGAGATGCGAGCAACATAATCTCCAGTTGGGGTTGTAACTTTGAGATTAATATTAGTTAAGCCACCAGATAACTCAGTTACTTCATCTCTTACTTGTAATCTTGGCACTAAATTTAAAAGATCATTAAATCCATTGTTTGAGCCGGCCACAGATTAAGGATACAGTTGGTTTATGGCCACACAAGAGCTACCTGCTAGAGCAAAAATTGTAGTAATCGGTGGCGGTGTTGGTGGCACCTCAGTTGCATACCATCTTGCCCAATTAGGGGAAAAAGATGTAATACTTCTTGACAGATCTGATCTAACAAGTGGCTCAACATTTCACTCAGCTGGGTTAGTTGGTCAACTACGAGCTGATCCAACCTTAACTAAAATGAATATGTACTCAGTTGAGTTATATCGAAAATTACAACAAAGCGACACCCCACCATCCTGGCGAGAGTGTGGTTCAATCAAAATTGCCTCAAGTAAGGAGCGGATGGAGGAGATTAGAAGACAAATTGGTTGGGCTAAGACCTTTGGTTTGGATCTAATTGAGATCTCACCTGCGCAAGCAAAAGAGTTATTTCCACTTATGGATAGTAAAGATGTAGTTGGTGGTTGCTATATGGCATCTGATGGCCAGGTTGATCCGTCTCAATTAACGCAAGCGATGGCAGCAGGGGCAAGAGGTGGTGGGGTAAAGATCTTCACCCACACCAGAGTTTTAGCAATAAACACTGAGAGTAATCGAATTAAATCAATTACCACAGATAAGGGTGAGATTGAGTGTGAGATTGTGGTTAATTGCGGTGGCATGTATGCCGCTGAGATTGGCAGATTAGCAAAGGTAAGAGTGCCAATTATTCCAATGAGCCATCAATACTTAATTACTGAAAACTTTCTAGCAGATGATGCCAAATTCCTACCATCCCTTAGAGATCCAGATAATTTAATCTACTTTAGACAAGAGGTTAAGGGATTAGTAATGGGTGGTTATGAACGTAACTCAAAACCATTTACTGCAAGTAATACCTCATTTGATCAGATTCCAGCAGATTTTAACTCTAGATTACTTCCTGAGGAGTGGGATCGATTTGAAGAGATCGCAACCAATGCTGCAATAAGAGTTCCTAAGATGAGTGAGGTTGGATTAAAAAACTTTATTAATGGACCTGAAGGATTTACCCCAGATAATGAGTTTTGTTTAGGTGAAACTGAGGTTGGTGGCTTTTATGTGGCAGCAGGTTTTTGCGCTCATGGCATCGCTGGCGCTGGTGGAATTGGCAAGGTTGTAGCTGAGTGGATAGTTGGTGGTGAGCCAAGTATGGATCTATGGCATATGGATATTAAGAGATTTTCTTCAGCTTATAACTCACCAAAATTTACCTTAGCTAGAGTTACGGAAAATTATGAGGCTTACTACGATATTCATTATCCAGGTGAGGAAAGACAAAGCGCTCGGGAAGAGAATAAATCTCCAATCTACCAATGGCATAAAGATAATGGCGCCGTCTTTGGTGAGAAGGCTGCTTGGGAGCGGGTTAATTACTACCTCAATCCAAAGGATAAGTTAGATAAAAATATTGATGAAAAGTTAAAACCATATGGTTGGGTTGGAAAGCATTGGCATCCGGCAGTATCAGCTGAGCACTTTGCCACTAGAGAGTCTGCTGGCTTATTTGATGAATCTAGTTTTTCGAAGATTAAGGTTGAGGGAAAACAGGCAGGTGAGTTTTTAAATTATGTTTGTGCTAATAATGTAGTTAAAGGTGTTGGCAGAACTACTTATACCCAAGCCTTAAATAAAAAAGGTGGGATTGAATCTGATTACACAGTTACTCAAGTATCAGATGATGAGTTTCTAATTATTACAGGAACCGCCTTTTTAAATCATGATAAGGGGTGGCTAGAGAAGGTGGCTAGAGAAAATAATTATGAGGCGGTAAAGATAAGTGACATCAGCAAGGATTTAGCCTGCTTTGGTATCTGGGGACCAAATGCTAGAAAGATATTACAAAAGGTAACTACTGCAGATCTTTCAAATAAAGCCTTTGGTTTTATGGACTCTAAACTTATCCAGATTGCAGGGATTAGCTTAAGAGCAACTCGAATTACCTATGTTGGTGAGTTAGGTTGGGAGTTATATATCCCAGCAAAGGATGCCCTTGTAATTTGGTTAGCACTGCTTGAAGCTGGCGTTGAGTTTAATCTTCGCCCATGTGGTTATCGAGCAATTGAATCCCTACGGTTAGAAAAAGGGTATCGCGCCTGGGCGGGTGAGATTAACTCTGAAACCAATCCATTTGAGGCTGGTTTAGGTTTTGCAGTTTCTAGTAAAAAAGATAATTACCTGGGTAAAGCTGCAGTTGAAAAGTTAAAGCTTAATTTAAGCAGAAAGTTAACTGCATTGACATTTGATGATATTAAAGATGTTGCCATGGGTAATGAGCCGATATTTATTAATGATGCGGTAGTGGGAAGAGTTAAATCTGCTGGCCAGGGTTACACCATCAATAAAGCTATTGCCTACGCCTATCTACCAATCGATATTGCCAAGGTTGGCACCCAGGTATTTGTTGAGATGTTTGGCAACAAAAAGTTAGCAACTATTGCAGCTGAGCC
>CAYFKM010000021.1:0-8186 GCA_964344025.1 uncultured Candidatus Nanopelagicus sp.
GATCAAGCTGGCGTGATAATTAGAACTGCAGCCGAGGGCGCTCCGGAGGCAGAGTTAGAACGTGATGTCGCACGCCTTAAAGCGCAATGGGAGGATATTGAAAAGAAGGCAAATAGCTCAAGCACTACTGCACCATCACTTTTGTACGGTGAACCAGATTTAACTGTGCGAGTTATTAGAGATATCTTCAATGAGGATTTCAATAAGATGTTGGTTCAAGGTGATCAGGCTTGGGATGATATTCAAAACTATATTGGCCATATCGCTCCTGAATTGGCGAGCAAAATTGAAAAGTGGAGTAGCAACCGCGATTTATTTGCGGAGAATCGAGTTGAAGAACAGCTAGCAAAAGCATTTGATCGCAAAGTTTATCTACCATCTGGTGGGTCACTAGTAATTGATCGCACCGAAGCAATGATCGTTATTGATGTTAACACTGGAAAATTTATTGGTAAGGGTGGAAATCTAGAGGAAACCGTTACTAAAAATAACTTAGAGGCGGCCGAAGAGATTGCCCGTCAGCTTCGCCTACGAGATATGGGTGGAATTATTGTTATTGACTTTATTGATATGACCTTAGAATCAAATAGAGAGTTAGTACTTCGCAGATTAGTTGAATGTTTAGGTAGAGACCGTACTAAGCATCAGGTGGCTGAAGTAACCTCACTAGGTTTGGTGCAAATGACTCGAAAGCGAGTAGGACAGGGATTAATTGAAGCCTTTTCTACAACCTGTGAAAGCTGTGGTGGTCGTGGCATTCACATCCATAGTGATCCCGTAAATAAGGTGGCATTAGAAAAAGATTTAGAACAAAGATATTCAAAAACCAGCAAAGCATCTATCGAAGATGAAGATGATGATCATGATGAGATAGATAATCATCATGAACTGAGTGAAATTAATAATTCAAATCAAAATGATGTAGTAGTTGAAACTGCACCTGTTGCAACTACCGGCAGGCGAAAAGGTCGCCGGGCGGTGAGTACTGGGGTAATTTCCACTAATTAATCGCTGTATTTGACCAGGTAGAGATCAATCTCTACCCTTATCCACCTAGCCAGATCTGATTGATGATTTTGGTTTAAACCTAGCAAGGAGCAGATTGTGTACGCGATTGTTAAAGCTGGCGGACGCCAAGAGAAGGTTTCAGTTGGTGAAACCTTGGTGGTTGATCGTATAGATGCTGCAATTGGTACATCTGTAACCTTTCCAGCAGTCCTATTGGTAGATGGTGCTGATGTAACAACTGATCCAAAAGCATTAGCTTCAGTAAAGGTAACTGGTGAGGTACTGGCAGAGCAAAAGGGTCCAAAGCTGACAATTTTAAGATACAAGAGTAAGACTGGATATCGCCGTCGTCAGGGGTATCGCTCTAAACTAACTCGGGTAAAAATAACTGGAATTAATAAGTAACTACTAACTAAGGCAGGTGAAAGCAGATGGCAAGTAAAAAGGGTGTCTCCTCCACACGAAATGGTCGCGACTCAAATCCTCAGTACCTTGGCATTAAAAGATTTGCTGGCCAGGTAGTTAAGGGTGGCGAAATTTTAGTTCGCCAACGCGGAACCTATTTTCACCCCGGAAAAAATGTTGGAATTGGAAAAGATGACACATTATTTGCACTCGAAGGTGGATCGGTAGAATTTGGTCGCGCTCGCGGTCGCCGAGTAGTAAATATCATTCCGGTTTCATAACTTAAGCGGATTATTTAACCGGTGGGTCCGCTAACTGCGGGCCCATTTTTTATTTTAGAAATAGCTGAAAGGAGCACACATGGCAACCTTTGTTGATCGTGTGACCCTTCATGCCTCGGCGGGTAAAGGCGGAGATGGTTGTGTCTCAGTCCATCGAGAAAAATTTAAACCACTAGGTGGACCTGATGGTGGAAATGGTGGCAGAGGTGGAGATATCGTCTTAGTTGTTGATCCAGATGTAACTACCTTGTTGGATTTTCATCATTCACCACATAGAAAATCTACCGATGGCCGACAAGGAGCTGGTGATTTTTGTAATGGAGCTGAGGGTAAGGACTTAATATTGTCAGTTCCTAACGGAACAGTTGTTAAAGATGCAAATGGTAATGTGATTGCAGATTTAGTTGGCTTTGGTACAAGATTCATGGCAGCACAAGGTGGTAAAGGTGGCCTTGGTAATGCCGGATTAGCTAATTCAAAACGACGAGCTCCAGGCTTTGCTTTACTTGGTGAGCTAGGGGAGAGTAGAACATTATTTTTAGAGTTAAAGAGTGTTGCTGATATTGGATTAGTTGGTTATCCAAGTGCAGGAAAATCTTCGTTAATTGCAGCTATGTCAGCAGCTAGACCAAAAATTGCTGATTATCCATTTACTACTTTGGTTCCTAATTTAGGAGTAGTACAAGCAGGAGAGACTAGATTTACCGCTGCTGATGTACCTGGATTAATCCCAGGTGCAAGTCAAGGAAAAGGATTGGGACATGAATTTTTACGCCATGTTGAACGGTGTGCTGCGCTGGTGCATGTCTTAGATTGTGCGACCTTAGAAACAGATCGTGATCCAGTAAAAGATTTTGATGTAATTGAAGAAGAGTTAGAAGAGTATGGTGGATTAGCAGATCGACCAAGAATTATCGCACTAAATAAGATTGATTTACCAGATGGAAAAGCAATGGCTGATATGGTGCAAAAAACTTTAGAAGATCGCGGTTATCCAGTTTTTCAAGTATCTGCTGCATCAAGAGTGGGAGTTCAAGAGTTAATTTACGCTATGGCTCAGGTAATTCAGAAAAGTAGAAAAGAACAAAAAGAGGAACAGATAACACGAATTGTCTTGCGTCCAACTGCAGTCGATGATGCTGGATTTGTTGTAATTGCAAATGAAGATGGATCATTTAATGTAATTGGCGATAAACCAGAGCGCTGGGTAAAGCAAACTGATTTCGCTAACGCGGAAGCAATTGGGTATTTAGCAGATCGACTTGCGTCATATGGAGTTGAAAAAGAATTGTTTAAGAAGGGCGCTAAGTCAGGTGATGAGGTAAGGATTGGTTCTGGTGATGATGCAGTTATCTTTGACTGGGAGCCAAGTATTGAAGCTGGTGCAGAGTTACTAGCTGGTCCACGTGGTGAAGATTTAAGACTTTCAACACCATGGCGCATAGATTTATTAGAGGATGACATTGATCAATTAAGTGATGATGAGATCGAAATGCAATGGGAGTACAATGTTGCTAATCCAAAAAATCCTAGAATTGATGAAGATGTCCATTAATATTAAAGATATTCACCGTGTTGTGATCAAGGTTGGCTCATCAACATTGACTGGCAAAGCAGGTGCGAATTTAGATCCAAGGGCAATTGATGATTTAGTGGATGTAGTTGCTAAGTTAAAAGCTAGTAATAAAGAAGTAATTGTGGTTTCATCTGGTGCAATTGCAGCTGGGTTGGCACCTCTTGGATTAACTGCCCGCCCATCTGATTTAACCTCTCAACAAGCAGCAGCTTCGGTAGGTCAAGGTTTGTTGATGGCTAGATACACCCAATCTTTTAATAGATTTAAGATCACAACCTCACAGATTTTGATTACCTTAGAGGATATAACTAAAGAAACTCATGTAGCTAATATTAAAGGTGTCCTAAACTCACTTTTAAAACAGGGAGTAGTACCAGTCATAAATGAGAATGACACTGTTGGCACCGAAGAGATTAAATATGGTGATAATGATGGGTTGGCAGCTCGAGTTACAAAATTAATTAATGCTGATTTATTGGTATTAATTACCGATATTGATGGTTTATATGATGCAAATCCAAGCACTCCAGGTGCCAAGCAAATTAACTTAGTATCAGATATATCCAAAATCGATACTGATTCACTAGGTGGCGCTGGCACTGCTGGTGTTGGTAGTGGTGGCATGATTACAAAAATTGAAGCAGCAAAGGTAGTAACTAGTGCTGGAATAGGAATGCTACTAACTAGAATTTCAGATTTAACTTCAGCGTTGGATGGTAAGCAGGTTGGGACTTATTTTTTACCTAATTCTTAAGCTTTGAAATCTCCAATAAAGCTTGCGCTGTATCAGCCTCATGATCTGAGTCAGTAGGATTATCACTTAATTTAACAATTACAGTTCTAGTTTCCGGGTTGATAAATATAAATTGGCCATGCAATCCCAAGGCCATACTGATATTTGGAAATGGATGCCAAACTTGAGCTGCATATCCCCAATTACGATCCAAGGTGGTAACTGGAGTAGTCATTCGCTTAAGCCATGCTTTATCAATAACTTTATTTGGACCAGCATAGCCACCATTTAAAAACAACATTCCAACTCGAGCATAATCAATGCCAGAGGCATTAAAACAGCAGAAAGTTTTTTCAGTGCCCCCTACTCGATCAACATTCCATGTAGCTGGATACTTAGCTCCAACTACCTGCCATACATTTTGGCTGAAGTAATCTGCCACCTTTTTTCCGGTTACTTTTTTGATTACCATTCCCAACATCTGGGAATCAACACTTCGATACTCAGATTTACTACCTGGCTCAAAAGCCATTTTTCGGTTATTTTTTAAAAACCAATTTAAGTCGGTTGTGGCATACATCTGCGCAATTGCTACGCCCCAGCCAGATGGCCCAGATGGATAATTATCACTTACCCCCACACCCGCCTGCATATCCAATAATTGCTTAATCGTTACTAAATCAAAGCTACTTCCATTCTTTAATTCTGGGAAGTAATCAACAAATTTATCGCTTTCTTTAATTTTGCCTTGCGCTACTAATTGACCAATCATTATCGAGGTCATTGTTTTTGCAACAGAATAAGAGGGCAATTGGGTTTGTTGCGAAATTCCATCTTTATACCACTCATAGGTCATTACGCCATTTCGCAAAACAATAAATGCATTGGTATCCGTCTGCTTTAAAAACTCATTAAACGGAAGTGAGCTCTTCTTATACATAATCTCATCTGGCATTTTTTCAGCTGTTACCGGAATCGCGATTGGTTTTGCTGCTGGATCAATGACATGCCATGGCATCAATGTAGGTGTTTTAGATGCTGGTGCTAATCCAAGTTTGATCGCTGCAATTGGTTCGGGATAGTGAATTACGCGAGTGAACACAAATAAGGCTAGATACAAAATACCTAAGGAAATTATGGTGTTTCGAAGTAGGCGAAGCAGCCGTTTCATACCCATAGCCTAATTGGCCGTAGGCTTACCCCATGGCTGCCACATCGGTAATTGAAAATCTAGCAAATACTGCCCGCCTGGCTGCTCGAACAGTTGCCGGATCCACATCGCAACAGCGAAATCAAATTCTACTTAATATCGCTGATGAATTAGAGAAAAACTTGGACGCAATTCTAGAAGCAAATCAATTAGACATGAATGAGGCCAAAGCCACTGGAATGAATCAATCGTTGCAAGATCGATTACTTCTTACAAAAGCCAGAGTTGAATCTATGGCAAATGCTGCTAGACAAATTACCAAATTACCTGACCCACTAAATAGAGTTTTGGTTGAGCGAAATTTAGAAAATGGCTTAAATTTAAAACAAAAGACGGTTCCATTCGGAGTGGTAGGAATGGTTTATGAAGCTAGACCAAATGTAACCGTCGATGCTGCGGTAATTCTAATTAAATCAGGAAATGCTGCACTGCTACGTGGTTCATCCTCGGCTTCAAATAGCAATAAAATTCTGATTGAGGTTATGCGCAGAGCATTTAATAAAACAGTTATTTCTCCAGATGTTATTCAACTTGTGCCCTCAGATGACCGAAGTACTGTAACCGCCCTACTTACGGCAAGAGGATATGTAGATTTGGTTATTCCACGAGGTAGTGCATCATTAATTCGCATGGTAGTTGATGAGTCGACTGTACCTACAATTGAAACCGGTGCCGGAGTTTGTCATGTTTATGTAGATAAATCTGCAGACTTAGAAAAGGCCATTCCAATACTAATTAATTCTAAATGTAATCGCCCAAGTACTTGTAATGCAGCAGAGACACTATTAGTAGATAAAAGTATCGCTGATAAGTTTCTACCAATCGCCTTTAAAGCGCTAGCTGATGCAAATGTAGTAATTAATGCTGATGCGGCAAGTAAAGCAATTGCGGATAAATTAGGGATTGTAACGAAGCTAGCAACTGAAGAATCTTGGTCAACTGAGTATGGCACTTTAGAGATCAATGTAGGTCAGGTAGATGGTGTTAATAATGCAATAGACCACATTTTAAAGTATGGAACTAAACATACTGAGGCAATTGTGGCTGAAGATAAAGAGGCGATTGAAATTTTTACCAATTTGAATGATTGTGTTGCGGTAATGATCAATACTTCAACTAGGTTTACCGATGGTGAGCAAATGGGATTTGGAGCTGAAATTGGAATCTCAAATCAAAAGTTGCACGCACGTGGTCCAATGGGGTTGGAGCAGATGACAACTACAACTTGGATCGTCAGTGGAAATGGTCAAATTCGCAAGTAAATTAACACCAGTTATACTCACCAATTATGGCTGCAATCTCGCGCGATGAAGTCGCAAATCTAGCTCGCTTAGCACGCATTGCTATGAGTGATGCTGAGTTAGATCACTTAGCTGGTGAGATGGATGTAATCCTAGGTGCGGTAGCTAGAGTTCAAGAGGTTGCCGGTAAAGATGTTCCTGCAACCTCACACCCATTGGATGTAAGTAATGTTGCGCGAGATGATGAAGTAGTTCCAAGTTTGTCACCAAGTGAGGCGCTATCTGGAGCACCGGCAAGTGAGGATCAAAGATTTAAGGTTCCACAGATTTTAGGTGAAGAGTAAATGTTAATTAGAGAAAGTGCTTCAAAGATGGCCCAGGCTTTGGCCAATAAAGAGGTAAGCGCAGTTGAACTTACAAAGCAACACTTTGATCAGATCGAAGCTGTTGATAAAGATGTACATGCCTTTTTATATTTGGACAAGGAAGGTGCAATTTCACAAGCTACTGAAATTGATAAGAGGAGAGCTGCAGGTGAAAAACTACCGCCTCTTGCAGGTGTACCACTTGCATTAAAAGATGTATTAACCCAAAAGGGTGTTCCAACAACTTGTGGATCAAAAATTCTAGAGGGCTGGCGTCCACCATATGATGCAACAGTTGTCACAAAATTAAAATCTGCTGGTGTAGTTATTTTAGGTAAGACAAATATGGATGAATTCGCTATGGGATCATCTACTGAAAACTCCGCTTATGGTCCAACCCGTAATCCATGGGATCTATCAAGAATTCCTGGTGGTTCAGGTGGTGGATCCTCTGCTGCACTTGCTGCATTTGAAGCCCCACTTGCAATTGGAACTGATACTGGCGGATCAATTCGCCAACCCGCTGCAGTTACTGGCACTGTAGGTGTTAAACCAACATATGGCGGCGTATCTAGATATGGCTTAGTAGCTTTTTCATCATCACTAGATCAAGCAGGGCCATGTGCTAGAACCGTTTTAGATACTGCACTGCTTCACCAAGTAATTGCAGGATTTGATCCAAAAGACTCCACCAGTATTAATCAAGCTGTACCTGATGTTGTCGCCGCTGCTAAAAAGCAGAATGTTGCAGGCATGAAAATTGGTGTTGTGAAACAACTTTCTGGAGATGGTTATCAAAAAGGTATTGAAAATAAGTTTAATGAGGCTATCTCTGAATTGGTAAAACTCGGAGCTGAAATTGTGGAGGTATCTTGCCCAAACTTTGAGTACGCGCTAGCTGCCTACTACTTAATTGCACCAAGTGAGTGTTCATCAAATCTTGCCCGATTTGACTCAATTCGATTCGGGTTAAGAGTTGGCGATGATGGTACTCATGGGGCAGAAGAGGTTATGAATTTAACTAGACAAGCAGGATTTGGCCGTGAGGTTAAGCGCCGAATAATTCTTGGTACTTACGCACTTTCATCAGGTTATTACGATGCATATTATGGCTCAGCTCAAAAGGTGAGAACTTTGATAAAGCGTGATTTTGAAGCTGCATTTGAGAAGTGTGATGTTTTAGTCTCACCAACTGCACCAACTACTGCATTTAAAATTGGTGAAAAAGCTAATGACCCGCTTGCTATGTATTTAAATGACATTGCCACCATTCCAGTAAATATGGCAGGTATTGGCGGCATGAGTCTGCCTTGTGGTTTAGCTGATGAAGATAATTTGCCAGTGGGTTTTCAAATTATGTCACCGGC
>CAYFKM010000021.1:8196-12073 GCA_964344025.1 uncultured Candidatus Nanopelagicus sp.
GGCAATGAAAGATGAGCGAATGTATTTAGTTGGTGGTGCACTAGAGGCTGCCCTACTCGATAAATGGGGTAAGCCAATTCTAGATTTTGCACCAAAATTGGTAGGCTCAAAATGAGTTTAAATTATGAGCAAGTAATTGAAAAATATGAACCAACCTTAGGTCTTGAGGTTCATGTTGAGTTAAATACAAAATCTAAAATGTTTTGTGGTTGCGCAACTGAATTTGGCGCTAAGCCCAATACCCAAACCTGCCCAGTTTGCCTGGGTCTTCCTGGGGCGCTACCAGTTGTTAATAAAAAGGCTATTGAGAGCACAATCTTGATTGGCCTAGCACTTAATTGTTCAATTGCGCCATATTCAAGATTTGCCCGTAAAAATTACTTTTACCCAGATATGCCTAAGAATTTTCAAACCTCTCAGTATGACGAACCTATCTGTGTAAATGGATTCTTAGATGTCGAGATTGAAACTGATGAGGGTAATAAGAGTTTTAAAATAGAAATTGAACGAGTACATATGGAAGAGGACACTGGTAAATCACTACACGTCGGCGGAAATACTGGTCGAATCCATGGCGCAGATTACTCACTTTTAGATTACAACCGAGCTGGAATTCCATTGGTTGAAATTGTTACAAAAATTATTCCAAACACCGGAAAGTACGCACCGCAAGTAGCCAGGGCTTATGTTGCTGCGCTTCGAGATATTTTACGTGGGTTACAAGTTTCAGATGTAAAAATGGAGCAGGGATCACTACGTTGCGACGTGAATTTATCCCTATCAAGTATTGGAAGTGGCAAATTAGGAACTAGAAGTGAAACTAAAAATGTTAACTCATTAAGATCAGTTGAACGAGCAGTAACTGGCGAAATTATTAGACAAGCTAGCAGATTAGAACAGGGTGAGCGCATCATTCAAGAGACTCGTCACTTCTTAGAGGAAAGTGGTCAAACACGTCCCGGTAGATCAAAGGAACAGGCTGAGGATTATCGCTACTTTCCCGAGCCAGATTTAGTACCGGTAGTTCCTGAAAGTAAATGGATTGAAGATCTTAGAAAAGCTTTGCCAGAAAAACCTGCAGATAGAAGAAAGCGGTTACAAGCTGCTTGGGCAGTACCGGATAAAGAGATGGCAGCGATGGTTAATGCTGAGTTACTAGATACGGTAGAGCAGACGGTTTTATTAGGTGCAGATGCTACAAAGGCAAGATCTTGGTGGTTAGGTGAGATTTCAAGAATCGCTAATGATAGAAATGTATTCCCAACAGATTTAATTTCAATAAAAGATGTGGCTGAGATTATTGCTCTGATTTCTAAAGGTGAGTTGACTGATAAGTTGGCTCGCCAAGTAGTTGAGGGTGTTATCGCCGGTGAAGGAACTCCTACAGATGTAATTGCAAAGCGTGGCTTAAAAGTTGTCTCAGATGACTCTCAACTTATGAAAGCAATTGAGGCTGCAATTGCAGCATCTCCAGAGACAGCAGAACGAGTAAGAGGTGGAAATATTCCGGCTGCAGGTGCATTAATTGGTTCTGTGATGAAAGCAACTGGTGGCCAAGCTGATGCCGCAAAGGTTCGTGAACTATTACTTAAGCACTTAGGGCAGTAAACTTATTTCATGAGCGAAAAAAATCCGCCAAATAAGATGAAGCCACGCTCTAGTTTAGTAACTGATGGCTTAGAGCGAGCCCCAGCTCGAGGAATGCTTCGTGCAGTAGGAATGAAGGATGAGGATTTCGCCAAGGCCCAAATTGGCATTGCTTCCTCTTGGAATGAGATCACTCCTTGTAATTTATCTTTAGACCGATTAGCTAAAGCTTCCAAAAAAGGTGTAATTGAAGCTGGTGGCTTTCCTATGCAGTTTGGAACTATCTCAGTTTCAGATGGCATATCTATGGGTCATGAAGGAATGCACTTTTCCTTAGTTTCACGAGAGGTTATTGCCGACTCGGTTGAAGCGGTAATGCAAGCAGAGCGATTAGATGGCATGGTTACCTTTGCTGGTTGCGATAAATCTCTACCAGGCATGATGATGGCAGCTGCAAGATTAGATGTGGCATCGGTATTTGTTTATGCCGGATCAATTATGCCCGGCAAGGTTGATGGCAGAGATGTAACAATCATTGATGCCTTTGAGGCTGTTGGTGCTTGCGCTCGCGGATTAATTACCGAAGCAGAGGTAGATAAAATTGAACGGGCCATCTGTCCGGGTGAGGGTGCATGCGGAGGTATGTACACCGCAAATACCATGGCTGCAATTGGAGAAGCAATTGGATTATCACTTCCAGGATCAGCATCTCCACCATCGATTGATCGACGTAGAGATGATTATGCAATTAAGTCAGGTGCTGCAGTAGTTGAGTTAATCCGAAAGGGAATTACTACCAGACAAATTTTGACTAAAAAAGCATTTGAAAATGCAATCACGATATTAATGGCACTAGGCGGTTCAACAAATGCTGTACTTCACCTGTTGGCAATTGCCCATGAGGCAGAGGTTGATCTAACACTTGAAGATTTTCAACGAGTTGGCGCAAAGGTGCCACTACTTGGTGATTTAAAACCATTTGGTAAGTATGTAATGACTGATGTGGATAAGGTAGGTGGAATTCCAGTTGTGCTCAGAGCTTTACTAGATGCTGGCTTATTACATGGTGATTGTTTGACAGTTACTGGAAAAACCATAGCTGAGAATTTGAAAGACATTACACCACCAGATGCAGATGGTGAGATTCTTAAGGCCGTGAAAAATCCACTCTCACTTGGTGGTGGAATCACAATCCTAAATGGATCACTCACCCCTGAAGGTGCGGTCTGTAAGACAGCTGGAATTGGCGTAGAACTTTTTGAAGGTCCAGCAAAAGTATTTGAGAGAGAACAAGCAGCGATGGATGCATTAGAAAATGGTTCCATTGTTGCTGGTGATGTTGTAGTAATCAGATATGAAGGTCCAAAGGGTGGTCCTGGCATGCGCGAGATGTTAATGATTACTGGTGCAATTAAAGGAGCTGGTCTTGGAAAATCGGTTTTACTTTTAACTGATGGCAGATTTTCTGGCGGAACTACTGGATTATGTGTTGGCCATGTATCACCTGAGGCAGTAGATGGTGGTCCAATTGCATTTGTTAAAAATGGTGATCGCGTAAGAATTGATACAAAAAAGCGCACCTTAGATTTATTAGTTGATGAGAGTGAGATGGCAGAACGTAGAAAAAATTTCAAACCACTTGCTCATAAATATCAACGTGGCGTATTGGCGAAGTATTCAAAGCTAGTTGGAAGTGCGGCAAAGGGTGCAGTCTGCGATTAGAACTTTTTTGTTATAAAGCTACGCTCAAATATTGAGATCACCATCTCAGGGGTTGACTATCTATATAAGCACCTGAGAAACTTAACCCATGAAGAAATCATCGCTAATCTCTCAAATCGTGATCACATCTGTGGTCGTGGTGATTATCGAGCGTGCGCGCTAACAGAAATAGTTAGTTCGCACCCCTCAGATAAAACTGGGGGGTTTTGTTTTAGATAAAACAAGAGTGCAGAAAGGAACAGATGAGCAAGATGAATGGTGCGCAAAGTTTAGTTAACGCACTTGAAGCTGCTGGCGTTGATGTCATGTTTGGCATTCCCGGTGGTGCAATTCTTCCTGCCTATGATCCAATTTTTGATTCTAAAATTCGTCATATTTTGGTTCGCCACGAGCAAGGTGCAGGACATGCTGCTACCGGTTATGCGCAAGCAACTGGTCGAGTGGGCGTTTGCATTGCTACCTCAGGACCTGGTGCTACAAATTTAGTAACGCCGTTAGCTGATGCACAAATGGATTCAGTTCCAATTGTGGCAATTACCGGACAAGTACCATCTGCTGCAATTGGAAC
>CAYFKM010000022.1:0-11879 GCA_964344025.1 uncultured Candidatus Nanopelagicus sp.
TTGGATCAGCAAGCGTGGAACCTGATTGCACACAAAGCAATACTTCATGAGCTGATGCATCTTTATTAAAGGTGTAGTGAAGATCATTAGTTGCAAGTGGTGGTAAATTTAAATCTTTTCCAAGTTTAAGTAGATCAGTAAAAACTCGCTTTTCAATATCAATTGAGTGATCCATCAACTCTAAAAAGAAATTATCCGCTCCAAATATGTCTTTCAATTCACTAGCTGCTTTAAGTGCTTCACTATATGCACCCATTCGCAAGCGAGTTTGAATCTCACCGCCGGCACAACCGGTTGTGCCAATCAATCCAGATGCATATCGTGAAAGTAACTCCCGATCAACTCTTGGTTTATAGTAAAACCCTTCTAGTGAAGCTAGAGATGATAATTTAAATAAATTAGATAAACCTTGATTATTCTCGGCCAGAATTGTCATGTGGGTGTAGGCACCGCCAGCTGATACATCATCCTCTCCACCTTCTGCCCACTTAACTCGTCGCTTATCAAATCTAGATTCAGGTGCTACATATGCTTCAATTCCTATAATTGGCTTAATGTTGTTTGCCTTTGCAGTTTTGTAGAACTCATAAGCCCCGAAGACATTGCCATGATCAGTCATAGCTATTGCCGGCATCTTTTGATTTGCAACCTCTTGCACAAGCTCAGAAATCTTTGCGGCTCCGTCCAGCATCGAATATTCAGTATGAACGTGCAGATGCACAAAATTATTTAATTTCGCTGAACTGCCAATTGAGTTAGACATGGATGGTGAGATTACTACTGACCCATATTGTTAGCGCGACAAATCTGAAAGTAGAGCGAGTGAGCGTGTCAGATCCTCTGGATACTCGCTGGTGAATTTGATTCGTTCCCCACTTGCTGGGTGAGTAAAGGCGAGTTTTTTAGCATGAAGCCACGGCCGAGAAATCTTCAACCGCTGGGCTAAGGCTGGATCTGAACCATAAGTCTGATCTCCGACCAATGGGTGATGCAGGGCGCTAAAGTGAACTCTAATCTGATGAGTGCGCCCAGTTTCTAATTCAATTTCTAATAAAGTTACAGCTGGAAAAACTTCTAACGTTTTATAGTGCGTGATGCTTGGCTTTCCATTTGCAACCACTGCAAAACGATAATCCTCTCTTGGGTGTCGATCTATCGGTGCATCAATAGTTCCGACTGTTGGGTCCATATGTCCTTGAACTAGAGCATGATAAACCTTTGAAACAGTTCGCTGACGGAATTGATCCTTTAAGCTTGCATAAGCAATTTCATTTTTTGCAACTACCATCAATCCAGATGTTCCAACATCTAATCTATGAACAACTCCTTGTCGCTCAGCTGCTCCAGAGGTTGCAAGCTGATATCCAGCAGCAAATATTGCTCCGACTACTGTTGCTCCATGCCAACCTGGACTTGGGTGAGCTGCTATACCAACTGGTTTGTCAATAACAATTAAATACTGATCATCATAAACAACTTTAAGACCATCTATTGGAGTAGCTTCCAATTTAGCTTCACCCTTGACTGCAGGCATTAATATCTCAATTACATCTCCAGAAACAACTTTGTCAGATTTCCCAACAGCTGTGCCCGATTTAAGGATTTCACCAGATTCTATTAATCCCGCAACTACGTTACGGGAAAGTCCAAGTAATCTAGATAGTGCTATGTCGACTCGTTCCAGATTAAGGCCCTCTGGAATAGATAAACTCTTACGTTCCCGATTACTCATTTTGAATCCGTTTTTCTAATTGCTGGAATATTCTTCCAACTTAAATAGGTAATTAAAATAGCCGCGCTAACCACTGACATATCTGCAACATTGAAGATTGGCCAGTTTGGAAGTTGAATCCAATCCACAACTTCACCCTTTAAGCCACCTGGAGTTCTAAAAATCCGATCACTTAAATTTCCAAAAATCCCACCCAGTGCTAACCCAAGTGCAACTGCCCAGCTAGTTGAAGTAATTTTTCGACCATAGTAAAAAATAGATGCTGCAACAACTAGTGCGAAGGATGATAAAAATATAGTTGCGTTAGATGCTAAGCTAAATGCAGCGCCTGAGTTGAACGCTAACCGAAGCTGTAAAAAAGAACCTAATAATTGTATCGGCGCATCTGATAAATATCGAAGTGCTAATTCTTTACTAATGTAATCAAATACGAAAATACTAAAAGCGGTAACCGCTAACCATTTTCGCTGACCTAAATTCAGCGTCGTTCCTCTTTTTGTTTACAAACCATACAAAGTGTTGCTCTTGGAAAAACCTGCAATCTCGCTTTTCCAATGAAATTACCGCACTCTTCACATTTGCCGTAAGTTTTATTGGCTATTCGCTCCAAAGCCCGTTCTGCTTGTTCAACCATATCTCTAGCGTTATAGACCAAGGACATCTCATGTTCTCGTTCAAATGTTTTTGCCCCGGCATCGGCTTGATCATCGCCAGCACCTACACCGGCTGCTTCAACTAGATCTTCCATTTCTGCTTCAGCTTCTTCTAACTCTTTACGTAACCGATCTAAATCTTTTGAAAGTTCAGCTTTCATATTTTTTAATTCTGTTGCACTCCAAGCCAATTCCTCAGATTGGACTACAAGCGGTGCGGGTGCGGACTTTATCGGCTTTAACGCGGCAGCTTTTTTAGATTTAATTACCGGTTTTGGTGGCGGCAACATGACAAGTCTGCGCTCTTCAATCACGGGTGCAGCATTTGAATTTGGCATTGTTGAAGTTACGGAGATTGTTGTTGATGATCCAGAAGTAGAGGTTTGTAATTTAGCCGGAAAAGGTTTCCCCGGCACCTTCTTGTTTGGGTATTTTGCAGCTAATTTTGGCTTAACAGTATTTGTTGAACGCTTAGCAATTTTTCCAGCAGGCTTTTTCGCCATTTTCTTAGCCGTTGTTTTTTTAGCCGCTGGCGCCTTGGTAGATTTTTTTGCAACATTACTTTTGCGTTTTTTGGCTATCGCCTTCTTACCTTTAACTGATGATTTCTTAAACAGTTTTCTTATAGCCACAATACCCCCCGAAGGGGCAAAGATTATGGCTTGGCCGATGTAATTACCAACCGCCACCCCCGCAGCCAAATATGGAGTTCTCAGAAATCATATCCTCCGCGTTAGAATGCAGGGTGAGCATGAGTCCAAAGCACCAAATAAATAGCCTTCCTGCGCAAATTGATTTACCGGCAGTAGAGGTCGATATTTTAGATTTTTGGACACAAAATCAAATCTTTGAAAAATCAGTAGAAAATCGAAATGGTGCAAAGCGTTGGAGCTTCTATGAGGGCCCCCCTACTGCAAATGGAAAACCTGGAACTCATCACATTGAAGCAAGAGTATTTAAAGATTTGTTCCCTCGTTTTCAAACTATGAAAGGCAAGCAGGTAATTAGAAAAGCTGGCTGGGATTGCCACGGTCTACCGGTCGAGATTGCCGTTGAAAAAGAGTTAGGTTTCTCCGGCAAATCAGATATTGAAAAGTATGGAGTTGCAGCGTTTAACGAAAAGTGCCGAGAATCTGTTCAACGTCATGTCGGAGAATTTAGTGAAATGACTAAACGAATGGGATTTTGGGTGGATTTTGATGACGCTTACTGGACAATGTCTCCGAAATATATTGAAAGTGTTTGGTGGTCACTTCAGCAAATTTGGAACAAGGGATTACTAGTTCAAGACCATCGCGTTGCACCATATTGCCCAAGGTGCGGAACTGGCCTTTCCGACCACGAGTTGGCTCAAGGATATGAAACCATTCAGGACCCTTCGGTATTTGTAAAATTTAAAGCTACCTCTGGAAAATTAGCAGAACTGGATGCAAGTTTATTAGTTTGGACAACTACGCCATGGACGCTTGTATCAAATACTGCAGTTGCGGTTAATCCGAAGGTTGAGTATCAAGTTATTGAGATTTCAAACGAAACTGGAAGTGAAAGATTAGTAATTGCAACTGAACTGGCAGGTTTACTAGGAGATGATCGTAAGGTAATTGCCACTTTTACCGGATCTGAATTAGAACTAACAAAGTACCAGCGACCATTTGACTTTGTTGATATTGAAAATGCTCACCTAGTGGTTTTAGCCGATTATGTCACCGTTGAGGATGGAACTGGGTTAGTGCATCAAGCACCAGCATTTGGTGCAGATGATCTAGAGGTATGCCGAAAGTATGGATTGCCCGTTGTTAATCCAATAAATCCTGATGGTCATTTTCAAGAAAAAATTGAGTTAGTTGGTGGATTATTTTTTAAGGATGCTGATAAAGCATTGATAAAAGATTTAAAGAGTAGGGGGCTAATGTTTAAGAGCTCTCAATTCGAACACTCTTATCCACATTGCTGGCGATGCCATACAACGTTGATGTATTACGCTCAACCTTCTTGGTATGTAAAAACTACGGCAATTAAAAGTGAACTTTTAAGGGAGAATTCAAAGACTAATTGGCATCCAGAGACCATAAAGACTGGGCGATTTGGTGACTGGTTAAATAACAATATTGATTGGGCGGTATCTCGAAATAGGTATTGGGGAACGCCACTGCCTATTTGGCGGTGCGAGAATAAACATGAATATTGTGTTGGTTCTCTAGCTGAGTTGGGAAAATTATCAGGCAAAGAGCTAAGTAATTTGGATCCGCATCGACCATTTGTTGATGAAATTAAGTTTAATTGCGCAAATTGCTCTGCCCCTATGTCTCGCGTCCCAGAGGTGATTGATTGTTGGTATGACTCAGGTGCCATGCCCTTTGCGCAATGGGGATATCCGCATACTCAAGGTTCAGTTGAAGAGTTTAAATCCGCCTACCCAGCGGATTTTATCTGTGAAGCCATCGATCAAACACGTGGTTGGTTCTACACATTAATGACTATTGGCACATTAGTTTTTGATCAATCTTCATATAAAACTGTTTTATGTCTAGGTCACATATTGGATAAAGATGGGCGCAAAATGAGCAAGCACTTAGGAAATGTACTTGAGCCCATTCCTTTAATGAATCAACATGGCGCCGACGCAGTTCGCTGGTATATGTTGGCAGCTGGTTCACCTTGGAGTGCGCGACGATTAGGGCATGATGCGATTTCTGATGTCGTCAGAAAAACACTTTTGACATATTGGAATACGATTTCATTTTTTACCTTATACGCTCATGCCTCAAATTTCAAAGTAAGTTCACTTCCAAATAATTTAACCTTGTTGGATAAGTGGATTCTTTCTGAATTAAATAAAGTAATTAAAGGCGTAGATAAGGCTTTAGAAAATTTCGATTCGCAGACAGCTGGCGGATTAATTGCAGCATTTATTGACGACTTATCTAATTGGTATGTGCGCCGGTCAAGGCGTAGATTTTGGGATGGCGATGAAGTTGCGCTCAACACCCTCTATTACTGTCTTAAGCAATTAACACTATTGCTGGCACCTATGGTGCCATTCATATCAGAGCATGTGTGGCAGAGATTAATAAGAGTTGCTGAATCTGAACAAAAAGAATCGGTGCACTTAGAGGATTTTCCTATTGCTGACGAGAAATACATAAATGACTCCTTATCTTCCTCAGTCGCACTCTCTCGTAGGTTAGTTGAACTAGGAAGGGCCGCTCGAGCTGAATCTGGTGTGAAAATCCGTCAACCACTTTCAAGAGCATTAGTTTCAGCCCCTAGCTGGGGTCAAATCTCTGAAGAAATTAAAGTTCATATTGCAGATGAACTAAATATTTTGAAAATAGAGGGAATTAATGTTGCCGACCAGGAGTTAGTGGATATCTCAGTTAAAGCTAACTTTAGAAGTTTAGGGACAAAATACGGAGCTGAGGTTCAACAGGTTGCAAAAGCCATCGCCACAACAGATGCCGCACAAATGGTAAAGCAACTGCGCTCTGGCAAATCATTTGAATTAGAGATCAAAATCTCGGACACCGCTGTTCGCTATTCCATCGCGCTCGATGACCTGGTAATTACCGAGACCCCCCGTAGTGGTTGGTCTGTCTCATCTCATAATGGCGAGAGTTTGGCGCTTGATTTACAACTAACGCCAGAATTAATTCGATCTGGTTTAGTTCGGGAGGTAATTAGAGCAATTCAAGAGGAGCGCAAAAAGATCGGATTAGATGTTAGCGATCGAATTCTAGTGCAATGGCATGCCCCGGCTGATGTTGCTGAGGCAATAAATTTTGCCAGTGGTGAAATAAGTTCTGAAGTACTTGCTAAGAGATTAGATCAAGTTCAAACTGGTGGATCGACAGATAGCGATTTAGGGCTTTGGTTAAAACTAGAGAAAATAGATTAAAGAGCAACTAATAATCTCATCAATAGCTGCACTACAAAAAAAACTACTATAAAAGATAGATCCAATGCAATCCCACCGAGCCTTAGTGGAGGCACAAACTGCCGAGTAAAAGATAACGGCTTATCCGTAACTGAATACACAAGTTCAGCTGCAGCTAACACAACACCTTTGGGTCTCCAATTTGGCGAGAACATTCTTACGTAATCCAGAATTAATCGCGCTATAAGTGCAAATAGAAATAGATTTAAAACCCAGTAAATTAAACCAAGAATTGAGCCCATTAAATTAGACTAAATTAGCTTTGATTAAAGAAACTTGCTTGTGCTGCAGAATTCTTATCCTCAACACTGACTGAAACATTTGGAGGGGTAAGCAAAAATACTTTTGGAGTGACGCGTTCAATGCTGCCATGGTGACCGAAAACCAAGCCGGAAGCAAAATCGACTAACCTTTTACGTTCAGATTCTTCCATATCACTTAGATTCATTATTACTGGCTTGCCTTCACGATAATGCTCGCCGATTAATCTCGCTTCGCTGTAGGTTCTAGGAGTCAGTGAAATAATGTGATCCATAGTTTTATTGGAATCAACATGATTAACTAATTCAACATTTGCTTTTGAAGCTGACCTGGTATCAGATTTAACCAGTCTAGGAGCACGTTGCACAGGTTGAGTCACACCATGATCTAACTCTTCCTCATCCATCAATCCGAGGTACCCAGCGACTTTTTTGAATGCACTAGCCATGTTCAAATTTTATTAGAGTGGCACCCTGTTTCCGAGGATTGAACTACCAATCCGAAGATGTGTCGCACCATAAAGTATCGCCACTTCGAAATCGCCACTCATTCCAGCGGAGAGGGAATTAGCCATTGGGAATTTACTCTTAAAATTGGTGTGAATCTGCTGAAGTTTTATAAATGTTTTAGCATCAGAATTATCAGCTGGTGCTACGGCCATCAGCCCCTTTATTTCTACTCCTGGCAATTTTGCGATCTGAAGTGCTAAATCCTCCAACTTGGCAGGATCTACTCCCCCTCTAGACTCTGGAGGATTATCAAGTGAAACTTGAATAAATATAGATTTTGGTGAATCAATACTTAAATCTGAAATAATCTGTGCGTGTTTAAGTTGATCCACAGATTGAATGCAATTAGCCCAAGTGCAAATAGATTTTAATTTATTGCTTTGAATCTGCCCCTGAAAATGCCAATTTATATCATCAGGTAGATCCTTACTTTTTTTACTCGCTTCTTGATCCCTATTTTCACCAAACTGGCGCACGCCAAGGGAATACAAAAGTTTTAGGTCATCAACCCCAAAAGTTTTAGTGACAGCAATTAACTTTATTTCATTAACATCTCGTTCACTTTTTTCACAGGCAACTTTGATACGATCTTGAACTACTCTAAGATTATGCCCAATCTCATCTAGCCGACTCACAAAGAGATCACACCAACCTGTCGTCCAGGCTCTGCAAAATTTCGATACGAAAAATATTTTTTATTTTCCTTGGTGCAGATATTTACATTCTCTAGCTTGACCTCTTTTATCTGCGCCTTGAGCCCAGCAAATAAGTTTAGATGGCCCTTCTTGCCCCCAGTTGCTGGATGGATTTTATGTATTTGCTCAGCCATATCATCACCAACCTCATAACAATCACCACAAATATGCGGGCCTACTACTCCACTGATCTCACTGGCACCGAGCGCCCTCATTTTTGCCACAGTTTTTGCCGCAACTTCATTTATCAATCCTCTACGCCCAACATGAACTGCAGCGATTAAACTCGCTGAGTAGAGTAAAAGCGGGATGCAATCTGCCACCCTAACCGCTAAAGCTAAATCCTTATTTGCAGTTATTAATGAATCTGTATTTTGCTTCATTTTCTCAAGACTATTAACTTCCAATAGATTGTTACTATGAGTTTGCTGCATTAATTGCACCGGCTTACCAATCAAAGTTTCAAGATTTTCTAACTCTGCTGGATTTACCGGATCAGCTAGTGAACCGAATTCTCTAGCTGTGAAAAGTAGCCGAGCCATGCTGGCTACTACCGCATAAAATCAGGTATATCGATTTCGTCTTCAGCAACTAAGTCTTCAAAAGTAATCCGCTTGCGAGGGCGAGCTGAATTTTCCATACCCAAATCAAGAGCGACGGCAAGTGGATCATTTGCTGCTATCGGGTCGGCCTCCCCACTAATTGAAGCGGTATCAATAACCGGCATCGCGACCCGCTTTGGCAGACCACCATCAAAACCAGCAGCTATCACGGTGACTCTAACCTCATCACCTAATGCATCATCAATAACAGTTCCGTAAATTATATTTGCATCCGGATGGGCGGATTTCGCTACTAACTCAGCAGCTTCAGATATTTCAAATAATCCTAAATCTGAACCACCTGCTATTGAAAGCAGAACGCCATGGGCACCATCAATAGAGGCTTCAAGAAGTGGGCTAGAGATTGCTAACTCTGCAGCTCGAATTGATCTTGCTTCTCCACGAGCAGAGCCAATTCCCATAAGTGCTGAGCCTGCGCCAGCCATAACACTTTTAACATCCGCAAAATCTAAATTTATCAAACCAGGTGTTGTAATTAAATCAGTAATACCCTGCACACCTGAAAGTAAAACTTGATCTGCAGTCTTAAATGCCTCTAGAGCACTAATTGATCGATCTGAGATTGCAAGCAACCGATCATTTGGAATTACTATTAATGTATCTACTTCAGTTCTTAAGTTTTCAATTCCTTCGTCTGCTTGTGCAGTTCGTCGCTTGCCTTCAAATGTAAATGGTTTAGTTACTACACCAACAGTTAGTGCGCCTAAATCTTTGGCAACTTTCGCAACTATTGGAGCGCCACCGGTACCAGTTCCGCCACCTTCACCTGCGGTGACAAAAACCATATCAGCACCACGTAACACCTCTTCAATTTCATCTATGTGGTCAAGGGCTGCTTGCCTTCCAATTTCAGGTGCAGCACCTGCACCTAATCCTCTTGTTAATTTTCTACCAATATCTAATTTGACATCTGCATCTGACATTAACAAAGCTTGTGCATCTGTATTTATCGCAATGAACTCGACACCTTTTAAACCAACATCAATCATTCTGTTAACAGCATTAACTCCGCCACCGCCAATTCCAACAACCTTAATGACAGCTAAGTAATTTTGTGGAGTTGCCACTTTTCGCCTCTTCCCTAGCCCTAACTCTCAAGTTGAGAGTTAAAGTTAACGCTATCTGATTAAGCAAAACTAGGCATTAAGCAGTGCGCAATCAAACACCGACACGATCTTTTAATTACTTTAATTACAACCAAATAATTGCCAATTAAATATAAATCTTTAAATGCCCACTGAAGTTATTGAATTTAACTAACTATAGGCAGCTCAGGCTGAGATAAATCCACCTGCCTAATATCCTTATTTTCCGGCAACTTTAGTAAAGCATTAAGAACCCTTAATTTCTGATTAATATCCCTCGCTAGGCCCCAATTTATTTGAAGAGATTGTGCCCGGATCATTGTCTCCATCTGAATAAGTCCTGAACTACTTACCGAAATCGATTTTAGGTTAACCACTAGTTCCGAACTTTGAGGTGGTAATTGTGACAATAATTTAGCAACCGAAGCTAGTAAGGTTTTGTCACCTTCAGCCACTATGACTAATGGCAGCTGTTGCTGCACTGATAATTGCTTAGTTGAAACAGGTTTGAAGATCGCACCTGAGGCATCAAAATTTATCAAACCGCTTTTCATACTTACCGACTTTGCTACCGCCTGTTTTTCAACAACACTTATCTTGATACTTCTTCCCCACCAATTTCGAGTGACTTTTACCCGATCAACCCAGTTGAGCATTTCTACAGATCTTGCAATGGCACGGGGTTCAACCCGGGCAAGTTTGGATCCAATTTTGAGTTCGATTGAATCAGCATTCAACTTGCGCATGATCTCTATTTGAGAGGAGGTTCCCTCGACCGCTACTGAATTTACACTAAAGAGTGATGACCAACCAAGCAAATATGCTGCGCCGATTAGTGTTACGCCTGCCAACATCGTCACCAATAACCGCTTTAATTTAAAATTCGTTAGACTGAACATTTATTTATAGATTGGCAATAGCTTGCAAGATCGGCTCACCAAGTGAACTTACATCTCCTGCCCCTAATGTCAGAATTACATCACCACTTTTAGCACGCCTAGATACCTCTTCAACAACTTTAGGCATTGATGGTTCAAACGTTACTTTGCTAGAATCCATTCCCCTTGAAATATTCAGTGCGGAGATTCCCGGAATTGGTGCTTCATTTGCTGCATAAACTTCAAGTAAATAAGTAAAGTCTGCCTCGCTTAGTGCAGAACTAAATTCTGAAGCAAATGCAGCTGTCCTGGAGTAGCGGTGCGGTTGAAAAACTACTATCACTTTGCCCTCTTGAGCTAAATTCTTGGCTGCAGTTAAGGTAACTGCGATTTCAGTTGGATGATGACCATAATCATCAATAATCTTGATTCCTGCTACTTCACCCTTTAATTCAAATCTCCGTCGAGTGCCCGTAAAACTCTTTAAACCTGCCAGCAATTTTTCCTCCGAAATAGAAAGGGCGACCCCAGCGGCAAAGGCTGCCAAGGCATTTAGAAGGTTATGTTTGCCAACTACTACAAGATTCAATTCGCCAATCTTTCTGCCGGTGTTTGTTATAGTGGCAACTGAAGTCTTAGGTGCTAAATGAATCCGATCTATCTTAAAATCGTTACTACTTCCCTCGCCATAGAGGATTATTCTTAAATCCTTACGGTCTACTCGGCTAAGAAGTTTCTGAACTCCTAAATCATCCCCACAGGCAACTAAAAATCCATCTCGTTTTATTGAATTAATGAACTGTACAAATACCTTAAAAACCGCCTCTTCATCAGCAAAGTGGTCCACATGGTCTAGTTCTACATTCGTGATAATGGCCCCACTTGGCTTGTATGCTAAAAATGAACCATCTGATTCATCTGCCTCGGCAATAAAAATTGAACCACTTCCATTATGTGCATTTGTCCCAGCAGTATTTATGGTTCCACCAATCGCAAATGACGGATCCACTCCTGCCGACTGCAATGCGACGGTGAGCATGGCAGTTGTAGTTGTCTTCCCATGGGTGCCCGCGACAGCAACTGATGTTAAATCTGACATTAGCCAAGCTAGTGCTTGTGCTCGAGCTGTTACTTGAATGCCCTTAGATTGAGCTGACAGTAGCTCTGGATTGTTTTCTAAAATTGCGGATGAGACGACCACCAATTGGCAATCCTTAACATTATCGGCAGCATGACCAATATAGATTTTAGCGCCCAAAGCGCTCAATGATTTAAGTACCGGTGAATCACTTTTATCTGAACCGGAAACAGTAAAACCCTTCGCCAACATTATTCGAGCAATTCCACTCATTCCCGCTCCACCGATTCCTATGAAATGCACTTTTGGATCCATTAATTTATCGAGCGAAATTTCTTTACTTAAATTCATTGTGCTTTTTCCAATTTATTTATTATTGATTTGCCGATTACCTCACTTGCTGAGAATTCTTGCTTAATAGAGGGTTTATA
>CAYFKM010000023.1:0-11676 GCA_964344025.1 uncultured Candidatus Nanopelagicus sp.
CTAGTGTTTCAGAAACTCTGGTCAAGCCAGCAGATCCAATAGTTAGGCCAATACCAACATTAATTACACCGAGTGCATCAACTGTTGAACCACTACGAGGAGTAGCAGCAAGGGTTGTTCAATCCATGGAAGGTTCATTAACTGTTCCGACAGCCACAAGTGTTCGCGTTATTCCAGCAAAACTTTTGATTGATAATCGAACTGTTATAAACAATCACTTAAAACGTGGTAGGGGTGGAAAAGTTTCATTCACCCACTTAATTGGATATGCGATGATCAAGGCAATTAGAGCGATGCCAGAGATGAACTCTTTTTTCACAGAGCTTGATGGTAAGCCGGCAATAGGACATCCAGAACATATTAATTTAGGAATTGCCATCGATTTAGCAAAATCAGATGGCACTCGGCAATTACTCGTTCCATCGATAAAAGGGTGTGAGGAATTAGATTTTGCACAATTTTGGTCGGCATATGAGGACATGGTGCGAAAAGCAAGAGCTGGTTCGCTAACAGTTGAGGATTTTGCAGGTACTACTCTCTCATTAACTAATCCAGGCACAATTGGCACAGTTCACTCTGTGCCACGATTAGTACAAGGCCAAGGTTTAATTCTTGGTGTCGGTGCCTTGGATTATCCAGCAGAGTTTCAGGGAGCTAATGAACAAACATTAGCCGAGTTAGCTATTAGTAAAGTTGTGACCATCACAAGCACTTACGACCATCGAATAATTCAAGGTGCTCAATCTGGTGATTTCCTACGAAGAATTCATGAGATTTTGCTTGGTGCAGAGAACTTCTACGATGAGATTTTTGAAGCGTTAAGAATTCCATATGTCCCAATTCGTTGGGTAGTTGATATGCAATTTGAAAAAGATGATGAAGTTAGCAAGACAGCTCGAGTCCAAAAATTAATTGATGCATACAGGTCTACCGGCCATCTGATGGCAGATGTTGAGCCATTGGCATATGTACAAAGATCACATCCAGATCTAGATGTGGTTAATCACGGATTATCACTTTGGGATTTAGATAGAGAGTTTGCAACTGGTGGTTTTGGTGGAAAATCATTTATGAAATTACGAAGAATTTTAGGAATTCTTAGAGACTCTTATTGCCGCACAATTGGAATTGAATATATGTATATTGCAAATCCGGAAGAGCGTAAATGGATTCAAGAAAAAATGGAGGTTGGAGCTCCTAGAACTGCTAGAGATGAGCAACTTAGAATTCTTAAGAAATTAAATAGTGCAGAGGCATTTGAAACCTTTTTACAAACTAAATTTGTTGGTCAGAAGAGATTTTCGCTAGAGGGTGGAGAGTCAGTTATTCCAATACTAGACGCTGTTATCTCTTTAGCTGCTGAAACGGCATTAGATGAGGTTTGTATCGGTATGCCACATCGTGGGCGCTTAAATGTTCTAGCAAATATCGCCGGCAAATCATATGGTCAAATCTTCCAGGAATTTGAGGGTAATTATCATGATAATGAAGTCCATGGTTCAGGAGATGTTAAATACCACCTTGGAACTAAAGGAACCTTTACTGCAGAATCTGGAGCCACCACCAAGATTTATTTAGCTGCAAATCCGTCACATCTTGAGGCTGTAAACCCAGTGCTTGAAGGAATCGTTCGCGCTAAGCAAGATAAGTTGCGATCTAAAGCAGGTGATACCACAGTTGATGAACAGAGTAATTATCCAGTCTTGCCAATCCTACTTCATGGTGATGCTGCATTTGCTGGACAGGGAGTTGTATCTGAAACCCTCTCACTTTCACTATTAAAGGGTTATCGCACGGGCGGAACCATTCATATTATTGTTAACAACCAGGTTGGATTTACCACCTCACCACATGCAGCAAGATCATCTACCTACTCAACCGATATCGCAAAGATGATTCAATCCCCGGTTTTTCATGTAAATGGCGATGATCCCGAAGCCTGTGTTCGAGTAGCAAGAGTGGCATTTGAGTATCGGCAAAAGTTCAATAAGGATGTTGTAATAGACATGATCTGTTACCGCCGTAGAGGACATAATGAGGGTGATGAGCCAAGCTTTACTCAGCCACTTATGTACAAACTAATAGATGCAAAGCGTTCAACACGAAAACTTTATACTGAAGCTTTAATTGGTAGAGGCGATATAACTGTTGAAGAGGCTGAAGAAGTTTTGCGAGATTACCAACAACAATTAGAAGGTGTGTTTACAGCGGTCCACAATACTGAACCAGAAAGTGATCCAAATTGGAAAGCCCCTGTCGTTCCAGCACCAGAGAGTGTTGAAACGGCAGTCGATGAAGCAACCTTGAGAAAAATTGCCGCTACTCAGGCAGCAATCCCTTCGGACTTCACAGTCCATCCAAAATTACTGCCGCAACTGATTAAGCGAACTGAGATGCTTGATGACTCTACAGTTGACTGGGCTGCAGGTGAGATGTTTGCATTTGGATCACTACTACTTGAAGGCTATCCAATCCGGATGAGTGGGCAGGATGTAAGAAGGGGAACATTTAGTAATCGTCATGCAGTTATTGTAAATCGTGACACTGGTGCCGAATATTTTCCACTTAGATCATTAGTATCAGATCCAAATCAATTTCATATTTATGATTCATTACTTTCTGAGTATGCAGTTATGGGATTTGAGTATGGATACTCTGTTGAACGAGAAAATGCATTAGTTATTTGGGAAGCACAGTTTGGAGATTTTGCAAATGGCGCTCAGACTGTGATCGATGAATTTATCTCCTCTGCACTTCAAAAGTGGGGCGAGAGATCATCAGTTGTCTTACTCCTTCCTCATGGCTATGAAGGTCAAGGACCAGACCACTCTTCTGGCAGAATTGAAAGATTTTTAACCTTGTGTGCTGAACAGAATATGACAGTTGCTCAACCATCAACTCCAGCATCTTATTTTCATTTATTACGCTGGCATATGAAAAATCCAGCACGTAGACCTTTGATTATCTTTGAGCCAAAATCAATGCTTCGATTAAAGGCAGCAGCAAGTGGATTAAAAGATTTTACCTCTGGAAAATTTAAGCCATTTATAGCTGATGAGAAAGTAGCAAATGCAAGCAGATTAATCTTTACCTCAGGTAAAGTTTATTATGATTTGCTAGCTGAAAGAGATAAATTAGGTGAGCACTCAACTGCTATTGCAAGAGTTGAGCAGTTATATCCACTTCCAATTGAAGCAATAATTGCTGAAGCTAAGAAACATCCAAAAGCATCTTTACTTTGGGTTCAAGATGAACCTGCAAATCAAGGGCCTTGGCCATTTGTTTCAGCAACAGCAGCTGAAGCATTTGTTGCTCATGAAGAGTTAAATGGCAGAACTCTTAGAAGAGTCTCTCGCCGAGCCACGGCAAGTCCGGCAACTGGTAATCATCATCTGCATGAGGAGGAAGAGAAAGCTTTAATGACTGAAGCTTTCACTCGTTAATTTGCCCTTCGATATCTAAACAAAACCTTGGCAATAAACCGGTCTTTTTCAACCCAACCCCATTGCCTAGAGTCAGCACTCTGCAAATTATCTCCTTCGACCCAATAACTAGTATTGCCATGCTCCATCCGAGTTTCTTTAAGCCGCTTTAATAATTTAATTCCAGGACGAATTGGATCCTCAATCAGATAAACACCGCCGATCGCTAAAGTGTGCTCTCTACCACTTAAATATCTAATTACTAACCAATCACCAGCGCTATAGGTTGGAGCCATAGAGCTTCCTGAAACCTCGGCCGTGCTAAATCCGAACATGAAGAGTATTCTGCCACTATAGGTCCGGAACTAAATCAGTTAAGGGGAAAAATGAAAAAATCAATCCTAAATCTAATCAAGCCGAAGCAAACTGAATTTGCTCATTGCGATCTACCTTGTGGAGTTTATGATCCAGCACAAGCAAAAATAGAGGCGCAATCGGTAAAAGCATGTATGGAAAAATATGCTGCAAGTAGCGATGCAGATTTCAAAGCACGTGCAGTTGCAATCAAAGAAGAAAGATCTGAGTTAGTAAAGCATCATCTTTGGGTGTTATGGACTGATTACTTTAAGCCAAACCACTTTGAAGCCTACCCTCAACTTCATTCTCTATTTAATGAGGCAACTAAGTTGGCCGGTGCTGGCGGAAGTAAAGGTACAAACGATGTTGCGGTAGCAAATAAATTAATTGGCAAAATTGATGAAATTGCGGAGATTTTTTGGGCAACTAAAAAATAATTTAAAAATCGCTAGTGGCTTAGAAATTTAAGCTGCTAGCGATTTTCTTTTCAGTAATTAAATTTGCTTTTTCTGCAACCATCGTTTCAGCAGCAACTTTAGCCATAAATGAAACTCTTTCTACAAACTTACGTTTAATAGTGCCCGTAGCAATCAACCTAGCACTTTGATGGACCTCAACCTCAAATTCCAAAATTCCCTCTTTAATCCCCAAGCACTTTGCCGTGGCATGCACTTCATGGTTTATTCCTACCGCACCTAAAATCTCGACTTCGAGTTGACTTGTAACTGTAGTTTCACCAAAATCTAGAAATTCGATAATTGCAGTGCTACATGCACTCTCCATGAGAGAAGCTATTTGATTTGAACCAATCACTGGTAAATCATTTACTCCATGTGCAACTGATGTATCACCTGGACGAATTGTCATATTAGCCATACCAATCGCCCCTGTAACTTGCTCTGCTTTCATAATCGCAAGATTAGTGATTTTTCAATTACTCTAGCGGGAACTCCCTGCGTATTTCGCTAGTTATTTCTATTTGTGTCGCACCTTCTGAGGTAAATTCCGTGTAGGTTGTTTGAGTATAGGTGAATTCAGCAATGGTTTGCGGCTGATTCGATTGCAGCATTTGATTATACAAATCCTCAATTTGTAAAGTTATTTTAGTTGTTAAATCCTCAGGCGCTGTTTCACTTAGCGCATTGCATAAGAGTTGTCGGACTTTATTTAGATTTCTGGTTTCTTGTTCCATAACCTGCTTACAACCTATACATTCTGTAAAGTGATTTTCAAGTGCCATCAATTCATCATTTTCAAATATTTCATGGTCGATATAAAGGATTATGTTAGGCAGCATCTGATCACAACAGGTTAAATTATTGTCTTCAAAGTTCATCTTCGGTCACCATCTTTGTCTTTCCCATAACCGCGATCTTTAGCATAAGTTGAAAGGGATGCTCTTAATAATTTTCTACCTCTATGTAGTCTTGACATAACAGTTCCAGTTGGCACACCAGTTATCTCGGCAATTTCTTTGTATGTGAAACCTTCTACATCTGATAGATAGACAGCCATTCTAAATTCTTCAGGCACTGCAGAAAGGGCATCTTTTATATCTTTGTCAGCAATATTTTCAAGTACTTCATCTTCAGCTGATTTTCCTAAATCACTAGTGTGAGATGAGGCATCGGCTATTTGCCAATCCTCTACCTCGCTTGCTGATATTTGTGGCCGTCGTTGATCCTTCCGATAATTATTAATAAAAGTCGTCGTAAGAATCCGGTAGAGCCAAGCTTTTAAGTTTGTTCCAGGTTCAAATTGATGAAAACTAGTAAAAGCTTTTGCATATGTATCTTGAACTAAATCCTGAGCATCATGAGAGTTTTTTGTATACCTTAAAGCTGCTCCATATAGTTGTGACGTAAAAACTAAAGCATCCTTTTCAAACCTTGCTTTTCTTTGTGCCAAGGTTTCTTTTTCACGGTCTACCACAGCTGGTAGTAAATCTTCATTACTCATTTGGTCTAAGGCTACCTCGAATAGGGACTTTGGATTGGTAGCAAAAATTTTATTGGCAGCAATAACCGGCCGCAGAGCATTCATATTGAATCAACCTCGCATAGTTGGTAAATATTCCCGCTCATA
The DNA here is from genome assembly GCA_964344025.1 of uncultured Candidatus Nanopelagicus sp. Taxonomy (GTDB): domain Bacteria; phylum Actinomycetota; class Actinomycetes; order Nanopelagicales; family Nanopelagicaceae; genus Nanopelagicus. Next base: position 5,865 of record CAYFKM010000023.1, read on the forward strand.
ACCCAACTACGGTGCCTAACAATCAAGATTCTCAACTTCACACTCAAAGGTAGACTTAGTGGCATATGGCCAACTGGGAAGCACCTTTTAGAGCTGGCTTGACCCCTGCCAGTAAGCCCATAAATGCTCAGATAAAAATACCGGGATCAAAATCTGCAACAAATCGAGCCTTAATTTTGGCAGCAATTGCCAAGACACCATCGATCTTGCGTAAACCACTCTCATCCAGAGATACGGATCTGATGGTTAAAGGTTTATCAAGCCTTGGAGTAGGAATTAAAAAAGTAACAACAGATGCTGGCTTTGATTATTCGATAGTTCCAAATAAATTATCTGGACCAACTCAAATTGAGGTTGGTAACGCTGGAACTGTTATGCGTTTTCTTCCTCCAATAGCAGCTTTGGCTAATGGATTAATTCATTTTGATGGTGATGCTAGATCACACGAACGACCGCTCTCGCCAGTAATAAGAGCGTTAGAGCAACTCGGAGTTACTATTGAACACAATAATCAGTATCGACTTCCACTAACTATAAATGGATCTGGCAAGGTCAAAGGTGGGCTAGTTGAAATTGATGCGAGCTTATCAAGTCAGTTTGTTTCTGCACTTTTACTGATGGCACCTGCAACTGAAATTGGAATCACAGTAAAGCATACCGGCGCTACATTGCCTTCAATTCCCCATATTCAAATGACTATTCAGATGTTGCAGCTCTTTGGTGCCAAAGTTGAAGTTGGAGAAAATTCATGGAAAGTTGAGCCGGCAGAATTAATCGGTCAGGATTTAATAATCGAACCAGATCTTTCTAATGCGGCACCATTTATGGCAGCGGCCATGATTTGTGGCGGAAGTATAGAAATTATGGATTGGCCCCGATCTACGTCACAACCGGGAGATCAGTTGAGGAAAATTTTTGGCAACATGGGAGCAAACATAGAGTTCACTAATGTAGGTCTTAAAGTTACTGGTCAAGGAAAAATTAATGGGATTGATTTAGATCTTCATGATATCGGTGAGTTGACTCCTTCTATTGCCGCAGTGTCGGCTTTGGCATCAAGTGAATCAATACTTCGTGGAATTGCACATTTAAGATTGCATGAGACTGACCGGCTTTCAGCTCTTGCAACAGAGATCAACAATCTGGGCGGTGATGTAATCGAAGGCCCTGGAGAATTGTTTATTAAACCTCGACCACTTAAATCATCTAAGGTTTTTAAAAGCTATGAAGACCACAGAATGGCAACTGCCGGTGCAATTATTGGATTAGCAGTTGATGGTGTGGTTGTTGAAAATATTGAAACCACACGAAAGACATTGCCGGATTTCCCGGGCTTATGGGCGGAAATGCTTAATGTCTAGATCTAGCAAAAATTGGGACGAAGATGATGTAAGAATTAATAAATCTAGACAATTTGGCTCAACAAACAAAGCTAGACCTCGAACTAAAGATCGTCCAGATTATTCCACGGCAAAAACTGCAACCATAATTGAAGTAGACCGAGGAAGAGTGCAGTGCCTGATCTTAGACGATAAAAATTCTGTGGTAATTACTGCAATGAAGGCTAGAGAGTTAGGTAGAAAATCTGTAGTTGTTGGAGATCTAGTATCAATAGTTGGAGATACATCCGGCAATGAAGGATCATTAGCAAGAGTTGTAACCGTGTTGTCTAGAAAAAATTCCCTAACTAGAACCATTGATGATCATGCAAATGATGAGCGAGTAATCGTTGCAAATGTTGATCAAATGGCAATTGTGATTGCAACTACTAATCCAGAGCCTAGAGAGGGTTTTGTTGATCGCGCCTTGGTTGTTGCATATGACCAAGGGATAAAACCAATTATTGTTATGACCAAGCAAGATCTAGCAAGTGGCGATAAATTTCTAGAAACCTACAAAGATCTAGAGATACCAGTATTTAAGATAGATAAAAACTCTGATTTATCTGACTTAAGGAGTTTGCTTTCAAAAAAAATAACTGTGCTACTTGGCCATTCAGGTGTTGGAAAATCAACTCTTGTAAATAATCTCTTAATTAAACCTGCTGGACATAATAATGAAAGTACCTATCGTGAAACTGGGGATGTTAACCAAGTCACTGGCCGAGGTAGACACACATCATCTAGTGCAATTGCATTACCAATTTCATCAACTTTCGCTGGTGAAAATTTTGGTTGGATTATCGATACGCCAGGTGTGCGATCCTTTGGTGTTGCACATGTTCAACCATCCAGAGTGATTGCGGCGTTCCCTGAGTTCGCAGAGCCTGTTTCTATGTGCCCAAAAAATTGTTCACACAACGAGGAAAGTTGTGCGCTAAATTCTTGGGATAAATTTAATGACAAAAATCATGCTCGATTAGCAAGTTTGCGGAGAGTTTTGTCTACTAAGTAATTCAAATAAGAGTAATCTTTTCAGTATGGGCAATATTTCCAGTCAGCAGAATCTAAAAACCAGACAGATTGATCTTCAGATTTCAGGTATGACCTGTTCATCCTGTGTAAACACAATTGAAACATCTTTAAATAAATTACCTGGGGTTAGAGCTGTTGTAAATCTAGCCATGGAGTCAGCTCATATTATTGCGCCAGATGGCATTTCAGAGGAACAGTTAATTCATGAGATAAAAGCATCAGGTTACCAAGCTAGTACTTTTAAAGGCGAACGTGAATCTTTTGAAAAATCCAGCAAGTTAGGAATACGCCTGTTATTTACTTTTATTTTAACTGCTCCAATTATCGCAATTTCTATGTTTCATCAGGTGCAAATGAGCATTGATGAGCAATTGCTCAATTTTATTGATCAGATCAACATAAGATTGAATGAAAATTATCAAAGTTTAGTTTTAAGTTATCCTAATGCACCAATAAGTAGTTGGTTACTAATTTTATTATCTCTTCCAATAGTTTTTATTCTTGCCTGGCCAATTCATAGAGCCGCCCTTAAAAATTTGTTTAGCCCAACAATGGATACTTTAGTCTCATTAGGTTCATTAATTTCATTTTCCTGGAGTGCTTACTCAGCTTTTGTATTTGATCCGATCTCTGAAAGTATGCCTTCAATTTATGCTGAGGTCTCCTCTTCTGTAATTTTATTTGTTATTTTTGGTCGTTACTTAGAGCATCGAGCCAAACGCAAAGCGGGCTCTGCCCTGGCAGAATTGTTTAAATTATCTGCTTCTGAAGTTGAGGTACAAAAAGATGGAATAACTAAAATTATTCCAATAAGTGAATTGGAAATTGGCGATGTATTTGTAGTTAAGCCGGGTGAGCGAATTGCCACTGATGGCAAAGTTATCTCTGGCTATAGCACAATAAATAACTCATTTTTAACGGGAGAATTTACACCGGTAGAGGTTTCAGAAAATAGTTTAGTTTTTGCCGGCTCGATTAATAATAATGGAAATCTAGTTGTAAGCGCTACAAGAGTTGGCTCTGATACTGAGTTAGCTAGAATTACCAAAATGGTCCTTGCGGCTCAATCTGAGAAGGCACCAGCGCAACAATTAGCAGATCGAATCAGCGGCGTTTTTGTTCCAATAGTCCTATTACTTTCTTTAGCTACATATATCAGTTGGTTTATATCAGGCGCACCTATCTCTAAATCAATTGCAACTGCAGTTTCAGTTTTGGTAATCGCCTGCCCCTGTGCTCTTGGACTTGCCACACCAATTGCGTTAATGGTGGCATCAGGAAAGGCAGCAAAAAAGGGAATAATAATAAGATCACCAAGATCAATTGAAAAAGCTGTTGGAGTAACAGATGCTGTTTTTGATAAAACTGGAACGATTACAACCGGAAAAATGGAATTAATTGAAATGGTCTTAATTGATAACCCATTAGGTAAGCCAAGTACCGAAATTTCTGCTACAAAGTTGATGAGTTATGCGCTGAGTGTTGAAAGTATGGATTCACACCCAATTGCAATCGCAATTTCACAAGCACTGATAAAGCAGGGCGTAAGCAAACTCTCTGTCACCGAGTTTGAGCACACTCCAGGAGTTGGTGTTGCTGCTCGAGTTAAACCAACTGATTCGGATATAGGAAAGGCGGTACTAATTGGAACTCCACTTTCAATTTCAAGAAGTACAACCCAATTCTCACCTAAATTAAGTACAGCGATAGAAAACGCTCAAAACCGAGCGAATTCAGTAGCTGTTTTAGCAATTGATGGTCTGGCCTATGGGGTATTTGAAGTTGGTGATCAAATTAAATCAGATAGCAAAACAGCAATCCAAAACCTTGAAGGCGCAGGGGTTAAGACTTGGCTATTAACTGGCGACACAGAAAATGCCGCAATTGCTATTGGATCAAAGGTAGGAATTGATATCGAGCATATCTATGCCACTGCAACTCCAGAGGATAAGTTGAATTTTATCTCCTCACTTCAGAGCCATGGCAAGGTTATGATGATTGGAGATGGAATTAATGATGCAGCAGCTATCGCAAAGGCTGATTTTAGTGTTGCTATGGGCTCTGGAACAGATGCAGCAATGGCAGCTGCAGATGTAACTCTTGTCAGACCTTCACTACTTGCAGCATTGGATGCAATTAAAATTTCAAAAAAGAGTGTAAAAATTATTAAATCAAATTTAGGTTGGGCATTTTTATATAATGTTGCTGCTATCCCATTTGCAGCCTCAGGAAATTTGTCCCCCATGTATGCCGCAGCTGCAATGTCACTATCTTCATTGTTTGTAGTTTTAAACAGTTTACGAATTAAATAATTGGTAGCGGGGGCAGGATTTGAACCTACGACCTCTGGGTTATGAGCCCAGCGAGCTACCGAGCTGCTCCACCCCGCGTCGGATATTTAATCTTAGAGCAGGTTTGGCCCTAAGCCCAATTAGATGAATTAATTATCTATTTTGTGCGGAAACTAATGCAGATATTGCAGCCTTAACTCTTGCTCTAGCACGATCCTCTGCTGCTCCATCTAATCGCTTCTGTGCAGCTTCAAGATCTGCATATGCAGATTGTAATGAAGCAATAGCTGCTTTTATTGCCTGGCTACTTCCGGCACCACCACTAATCGGTGAGTTTGGTTGATTAGTTGAAGCGTCAGTTCCAGAATCACCACCAAATACTTGATCCAATGCTCCTTGAAGAGTTTCACTAAATCCAATTTGATCACCAAATGAGACTAATACTTTTTGAAGAAGTGGATAAGCTGCTGTATTACCAGTTGCTCTAACGTAAACTGGTTGGACATAAAGTAATCCTTTTCCAACTGGCAAAGTAAGTAGGTTTCCTAAAACTACATCTGATCCACCTTGGCGAAGTAAAGAAAGTGAGGTTGCAACCTCAGGTTTTGCTTCAAAATTAGAGGCCACTTGGGAAGGGCCTGCAATATTTGTTGAACGAGGAAGTTGTAACACCGTAATTTTTCCATAATTATCACCAGCATCTGCATTTACTACCGCCACAGCAGTTAAATTCTCACGTCCACCGCGTGGAACGAAAGGCGTGTAAAGCGAGAAGGTTGGCTTACTTTGACCTGGAATCTGCATCGTTAAATAGTAAGGAGGTTGTACTCCAGAGTTTGCGCCAAAGCTAGATGGATCAAGTGGAACGCGCCAAAAATCTTGGCCTCCATAAAATGCCTCAGCTGTAGTTACGTGATAGGCGCTCAAAATATCTCTTTGAACTCTAAACATATCCTCGGGATACCTAATATGTGAAAGTAACTCAGCAGAGATCTCACTCTTGGGCTTTACACTGCCTGGGAATGCCTTACTCCATGTAGCAAGAACTGGATCTTTCTCATCCCATTGGTAGAGCGAGACCGTACCATCATAGGCATCAACTGTTGC
>CAYFKM010000024.1:0-11657 GCA_964344025.1 uncultured Candidatus Nanopelagicus sp.
ACACAATCGCTAATGACGTAATGGCGCAGCTATTGACATTGGAATCAATGGATCCAGACCGCGACATCATGATGTACATCAACTCACCTGGTGGTTCATTTACAGCACTAACTGCAATCTATGACACGATGCAATTTGTGAGACCAGATGTAATGACTATCTGTTTAGGACAAGCTGCATCTGCTGCTGCCGTATTACTTGCCGGTGGTGCAGCAGGTAAGAGATATGCATTAGAGCATGCGCGAATTTTAATTCACCAGCCATACTCAGAAGGTGGTGGCCAAGGATCTGATATTGAGATTCAAGCTAGAGAGATTTTACGTATGCGCACATTGTTGGAGGATATGTTGGCTCGTCACTCTAAGAAGGACAAAGCTGCAATTGCTAAAGATATCGAGCGCGACAAAATTCTCACATCAGCAGAGGCGGTTGAGTACGGCTTAATTGATCAAGTTCTTGCTTCTCGTAAAGCAAAGGCGAAGGCTTAAGTAATAAATTAAGTTCATCCTAAATTAATTCATACTTTTAGGTACTGAGGCGATTAATTCGCCTATAAGCGAACAGCTTTAGGGCTTATTCCTATTCATACTATTGATCTGCTGTTCTACCCTTATCTTCCTTCCCTAGTGATTTGGAGCGATTTCGGTGACTACCCGTATAGGTGAAAGTGGTGACCTACTTAAATGTTCCTTCTGCGGTAAAACGCAAAAGCAGGTAAAAAAATTAATTGCTGGCCCTGGCGTATATATTTGTGATGAGTGTATTGATTTATGTAATGAGATTATTTTAGATGAGCTAAATGAGACCAGCTCACTTGGATTAGCAGAGTTACCAAAGCCACAGGAGATTTTTGAGTTTTTAGATCAGTATGTAATTGGCCAAGACCAAGCCAAGAAATCGCTATCAGTTGCTGTTTATAACCACTACAAGCGGGTGCAATCTGGAGATTCAAGACGGGATGATGGCATAGAGCTGTCTAAAAGTAATATATTAATTTTAGGACCAACTGGCTGCGGAAAAACTTTACTGGCTCAAACTTTAGCTCGAATGTTAAATGTGCCATTTGCTATTGCAGATGCCACAGCACTTACAGAGGCTGGTTATGTTGGCGAAGATGTTGAGAATATTTTGCTGAAGTTAATCCAGGCAGCAGATTTTGACGTTAAAAAGGCAGAGACTGGAATTATTTATATAGATGAAATTGATAAGGTGGCAAGAAAAGCTGAGAATCCTTCTATTACTAGAGATGTTTCTGGCGAGGGTGTGCAACAGGCGTTGCTTAAAATCCTGGAAGGAACTACCGCTTCCGTTCCGCCACAAGGTGGACGAAAACACCCGCACCAAGAGTTTCTTCAAATTGATACTACAAATATTTTATTTATTGTCGGAGGTGCCTTTGCTGGGCTTGAAAAGATTATCGAAAGCCGTAAGGGAAAAGCTGGGGTTGGATTTAATGCAAAATTACAAACCCAAGATGATGCGGCTAAGACCGATATTTTTGCCGATGTAATGCCTGAAGATTTACTAAAGTTTGGAATGATTCCAGAGTTTATTGGTCGCCTTCCAATTATGACCAGTGTTGAAAATCTAGATCAAAAGGCATTAATGCAGATATTAACTGAACCGAAAAATGCTTTGGTTAAGCAGTATCAAAAATTATTTGAATTAGATGAGGTCGAACTTGAGTTTTCGTATGAAGCACTTGAGGTGGTTGCAGATCTAGCGATTAAGCGTGGAACTGGGGCAAGAGGTTTGCGCGCAATTATGGAAGATACTTTGCTTTCAGTAATGTATGAGGTACCAAGTAGAAAAGATATAGAAAAGGTAGTAATTACCCCGGCAGTAGTTAGAAAAGAGGAAGCTCCAACTTATGTACCACGCACTGCAGGTGGTCCAAAGCGGGCGGTAAAGGGCGATAAGAGTTCTGAGGAAAAAAGCGCCTAAGATCAGTCCTTATGAGTGGTAATAATAAGAAAGAGTTAGCTGCCACCTTTTCACCTGCAGAGATAGAAGCCCCACTTTATAAAAAATGGCTTAACGCCGGTTATTTCAAAGCTAGTGCTCAATCTAAAAAGCCTGCCTTTACAATCGTAATTCCACCACCAAATGTCACCGGCTCACTTCATATTGGGCACGCGTTAGATCACACTATTCAAGATCTTCTAATCCGAATGAAGCGGATGAAAGGCTTTGAAGCCTTATGGCTACCAGGTATGGATCATGCTGGTATTGCAACCCAAAATGTAGTGGAGAAGCAATTAGCATCACAGGGAAAATCTCGCCATGACTTAGGCCGAGAAGCTTTTATTGAAAAAGTTTGGCAATGGAAATCTGAATCTGGTGGCGCAATATTGGATCAGATGAAGCGCCTTGGCGATAGCGTGGATTGGGATCGCGAAGCATTCACTATGGATGAAAATTTAAGTAAAGCGGTTCTAACAATTTTTAAACGTTTATATGAAAAGGAATTAATTTATCGAGCTGAGCGAATAATTAACTGGTGTCCAAGATGCTTAACTGCATTATCTGATATAGAGGTAGAACATAAGGATGATGCTGGCGAGTTTGTATCCATTAGATATGGCGATGATGATCTTAATATCACCGTTGCGACAACAAGAGCTGAGACCATGCTTGGTGATGGCGCGGTAGCGGTAAATCCAAGTGATGAGCGGTATAAAGATCTAATTGGTAAAAAAGTTTTATTGCCGCTTGTCGATCGAATGATTCCAATAATCGCCGATGAGTTAGTTGATCCTGAGTTTGGTACTGGTGCGGTTAAGGTAACAGCAGCCCATGATCCAAATGATTTTGAAATGGGAATGCGCCATGGAGTTGAGCTAGTTGTAATAATGAATGAACATGGAGTGATGGCTGGTACCGGAACTAAATTTGATGGGCTAGATCGGTTTGAGGCTAGAAAAGCGGTAGTTGAGGAGTTAAGAAAATTAGGCAGAGTTGTTAATGAAAAACGTCCATATGTTCATGCCGTAGGACATTGTCAAAGATGTGACACAACTGTGGAACCAAGACTTTCCAAGCAATGGTTTGTAAAGGTTGCACCTTTAGCTAAAGCTGCAGGTGATGCAGTTAGAGATGGCAGAGTAAAAATTGAACCAGATCAAATGTCACCAAGATATTTTGAGTGGGTAGATAACATGCATGATTGGTGTATCTCGCGTCAGCTTTGGTGGGGTCATCGCATTCCAGTTTTTTATGGACCAAATGATGAGGTTGTAGTTTGTGGACCAGATGAGAATCCACCAGCTGGATACACCCAAGATCCCGATGTTTTAGATACCTGGTTTTCTTCTGCACTATGGCCATTTTCAACCTTGGGTTGGCCAGAGCAGAGTGAAGATTTGAAAAAGTTTTATCCAACTTCGGTTTTAGTAACTGGTTATGACATTTTATTTTTTTGGGTTGCTCGAATGATGATTATGGGCTTATTTGCTATGGACGGTAAGCAGCCATTTAATGTAATCGCTCTGCATGGTTTAGTGCGTGATCAATTTGGCAAGAAAATGAGTAAGAGTCGGGGAAATACCGTTGATCCTATTGAATTCATGGATAAGTATGGTTCTGATGCTCTGCGATTTACCTTAGCAAGGGGTGCAAACCCGGGAACCGATCAGGCATTAGCTGAAGATTGGATAGCTGGATCTAGAAACTTTGCTACTAAGTTATGGAATGCCACCAGATTTGCCATGATGAATGGCGCCAACATCGCAGGAGAATTACCAAATCGAAGTGATCTAAATTCAATTGATAATTGGATTCTTACTAAATTAGATCAAACTATTGCATCTGCTGATGAATTATTTGAAAAGTTTGAGTTTGCTAAGGCGTGTGACCTAATTTATCACTTTGCTTGGGATGATTTATGTGATTGGTATCTAGAGCTTTCTAAATCTACCTTTGCAAAGGCTGATCAATCCTCAAAGCAAAGTGCGCGGGTATTAGGTGAGGTGCTAGATCAATTACTTCGGCTCATGCATCCTGTGATGCCATTTATTACCGAAGAACTTTGGTGTTATTTAACTGGAGGTGAATCTTTAGTTATTGCACAATGGCCAAAATCTAATTTATCTGCACAAGATAATGAATCAGTTAAGTTAGTAGAAAAAATGCAAGAAATTGTTACTGAAATTAGAAGATTTAGGAATGATCAAGGAATAAAAAGTACGGCAAAGGTTAATGCCAAGTTTTCTGGCTTAAAAGAGGCTGGATTAGAAAATTATGAAGTTGCGTTAAGACATATAGTTAAGTGTGAAGGTGGTGGATCAAATTTCACAGCCAAAACTCAAATTGGAAATGTAGTAGTTGAATTTGATTTAACCGGTGCAATTGATTTAGTTGCCGAGCGAGCCCGGCTAAGTAAGGATTTACAATCAGCCCAAAAAGATCGCGACACTGCAAAGGTTAAGTTAGAAAATGAGGGCTTTATGGCTAAAGCACCGATGGAGGTTGTAACTGAGATTAGGGAAAGGCTTTCACAAAGTAATGAAGATATTGCAAGAATTACTGCGCTTCTTGAAAAATTGCCAAAGTAAATGAGTAGTGCTGAAGATTTAGCTAATTTAGATGTAATCGAAAAGGCATTAAATAGACGCTGGCCTGAGAACAAAATAGAGCCCTCACTAGATCGAATTCTTGCCCTGACAGATGCGCTTGGATCGCCGCAATATTCATATCCAACTATCCACTTAGCTGGAACAAATGGAAAAACTACTACCTCAAGAATGATTGATCAGTTATTTACCGAACTAGGTTATCGAGTTGGACGGTATACCTCACCTCATCTGGAGTCCTTTACTGAGCGGATCAGCATTAAAGGTGAGCCAATCTCAGTTGAAAGTATGATTGCTACCTACAACGATATTGCCTTGTATTTGGATTTAATTGATTCGCGCCAACCACATCCCATCTCTTACTTTGAAGCTCTAACCGCTATGGCCTTTGTTGCATTTGCTGAGTATCCAGTTGATATTGGAGTAATTGAGGCTGGAATGGGTGGGCAGTGGGATGCCACAAATGTAGTTTCATCTCAAGTATCAGTGATGACGCCAATTGGCTTTGATCACATGGAGTATTTAGGAAATACCTTAGAGGAGATTGCAACAACTAAAGCTGGCATCTTCAAACCTGAATCTAATGTTGTACTTTCAGCTCAAACTCCAGAGGTAGCAAAGGTATTACTTGCAAAAGCAGCAAAGGTTTCGGCAAATGTATTTCGAGAGGGTGTGGAATTTTCAGTTAAAAATAGATCACTAGCAGTAGGTGGGCAATTGATTTCACTACATGGGATGTTTGCCGATATTGATGAAATCTACCTGCCACTTTATGGTGTGCACCAAGCAAATAATGCCGCAGTGGCATTAGCCGCAGTTGAAGCATTTACACAGGTAAAGTTAGATGAAGATTTAGTGAGAAGTGCTTTTAGCAAGGTCAAATCTCCTGGCAGATGTGAAATAGTTTATACCGATCCATTAGTGATAATTGATGCTGCGCATAACCCACATGGAGTTGCCGCGATTACCCAGACAATTAATTCCGAGTTTGATTTGGAATTAGTAATAGCAGTTGTTGCTGTGTTGGCTGATAAAGATGTTGATGGAATTTTAGCTCAACTTGTAAACTCAGTTGATTACTTGGTAACTACTCAAAGTAATTCACCAAGAGCTCTTTCGGCAGAACAATTATCGAAGGTGGCGTTGAGATACTTTAAAGAGGAGCAAATCGAAGTAATATCTGATCTAACAGCTGCACTTACATTTGCAATTGAAAAAGCGACCCTGGCAAACCAGATTAATGAGGGTGTGGCAGCGGTTTTAGTTACTGGTTCAGTGGCTACTGCAGGCAGCGCTAGAGGCATAATCAAAAAGTTAGGAGATAACAAATTATGAGGATTATGTGCGCCACAGTTTTAACTATGGAGTCAATTTTGATGGGTTTTGCACTTCTAATCGCCAAAGATCAGGCAACTTCGCTTCAAATGTGGCTTGGTGGGTTACTTGCAATTTTATTTCTACTCACTGCAGGAGTTTTAAAAAGAAAAGGTGGGTACTTGCTGGGATCCATACTGCAATTTTTGGTTATTGGATATGGATTTGTTATCTCTTTGATGTTTTATATGGGTGGATTATTTGCCATCTTATGGGCAGTTGCAATTTTTCTTGGGCGAAGAGGTGAGGCGATAAAGGCGGCTTTAATCGCATCTGCAGTTAAGGATGGGCCAAAACAGCCGTAATTTTCGGCATAGGTAAAACCTGCGTAGAATAAGAAAGTGAGTTCAGAGCAAACCTTAATTTTGGTAAAACCAGACGGCGTTAAACGTGGTTTGGTTGGCGAAGTTATTGCGCGAGTTGAACGAAAAGGTTACAAAATTACAAATCTAAGAATGCTTACTGCAGATCGAAATCTTCTTGCAAAACATTATGCCGAGCATGAGGGTAAGCCATTTTATGAACCATTGATGGAGTTCATGGCATCTGGACCAATTGTGGCAATGGTGGCTGAGGGTGAGCGAGTTATAGAAGGATTTAGAAAATTAGCTGGAGCTACAGATCCAACTACGGCAGAGCCTGGAACCATCAGGGGTGATCTTGCCCGTGATCAAGGTACTAAGGTTGTTCAAAATATAGTTCACGGTTCAGACTCGCCAGAATCTGCTAGCCGGGAAATAAAGATTTTCTTTACTAACTAATAGATTATTATCCAAGTAAATTATAAGGAGAAGCAGATGGCTAAAGGTCAGAATCGAATGTCTTGGATCGGTCGCGATATGGCGGTGGATTTAGGCACAGCAAATACTTTGGTTTATGTCCGTGGCCGTGGCATTGTCCTTAATGAACCATCAGTAGTTGCCGTTAATCAAGATACTGGAGCAATTTTGGCAGTTGGTCTTGAAGCGAAAAGAATGATTGGTAGAACTCCAGGAAATATTGTGGCAATTCGCCCGCTAAAAGATGGTGTAATTGCAGACTTTGATACTACTGAACGAATGCTTAAGTACTTTATTCAAAAGGTTCATAAACGTCGCTACTTAGCAAAACCTAGAGTTGTAGTTTGCGTACCCTCTGGAATTACCGGAGTTGAACAACGGGCGGTAAAGGATGCTGGATATGCAGCAGGTGCTCGTAAGGTTTATATAATTGAAGAACCAATGGCAGCAGCAATTGGTGCTGATCTACCTATTCATGAACCAACTGGAAATATGGTGGTAGATATCGGTGGTGGTACAACTGAAGTTGCAGTTATTTCCCTGGGTGGAATAGTTGCAGCCCTTTCAATTCGTGTTGGTGGCGATGAATTAGATCAATCAATTATCAATTGGGTAAAGCGAGAGTTCTCACTGCTATTAGGTGAGCGAACCGCAGAAGAGATTAAAATGGCAATTGGTTCAGCTTTCCCACTTCCAGGTGAGCCAGATGCTGAAATTCGTGGACGTGATTTAGCTACCGGATTACCAAAAACTATATTGGTAACCTCAGCTGATATTCGAAAAGCGTTAGAAGAGCCAGTTTCGGCAATTGTAAATGCAGTAAAAAATACATTAGATAAGACCCCACCTGAGTTAGCCAGTGATTTGATGGATCGAGGGATTGTGCTTACTGGTGGTGGCGCCTTGCTTCGTGGCTTAGATGAAAGATTGCGCCATGAAACTGGTATGCCAATTCATATCTCGGAGCGACCATTGCAAGCTGTTGCTGAAGGTTCTGGTAAATGTATTGAAGAGTTTGAAGCCTTAGAGAAGGTTTTAATCTCTGAACCTCGGCGATAATTATTTGCAAGGGAGTGCTTTGTGGCTAAGAGCGGCGGTAATCGTTCGCGGCTCTTATTAGTTCTACTATTAGTTTCTTCACTTTTTTTAATTACATTAGATTTACGTGGAGTAAATCTTGCAGGTGGAATCCGTAGCTCAGTAGCTTCAGTCTTATCACCAGTTGAAAAATTATTTTCTAATCTATTCTCACCTATTGGAAATTTAGTTGGAGATATCAGAAATTTAGGTCAGGCTAGTGAAAAAATTGAGAAGTTAACCAAGGAACTTGACCAACTAAAGTCAAATGAAATATTAGATGAGGACACAATCGGTCAACTGAACCAATTAAGAAATGTTTTAGACCTTGCAGGTAGAGCTGATTATAAAATTGTTGCAGCTAGAGTAATTAATCGTGGATCATCTGCAACTTTCAAAGAAACCATTACTATTGATGTGGGTAGTAGCTCTGGAATTAGTAAAAACATGACGGTAATTTCAGATGGTGGTTTAGTTGGAGTTGTTAAATCAGTTAGCTCCTCAACCTCTATTGTGATGTTAATGAGTGATCCCACATTTAAAATTGGAGTTAGGATTGCTGGAACACAAAGTATTGGTGTATTAAGTGGCAAGGGCGGAAACACCTACTTATTGCAATTACTAGATACAACTGGTGAAGTTAAAGTTGGCGATAAATTAGTTGCTAGAGGAAGTGAGGGTGGTAGACCTTTTGTTCCAGGTGTGCCAGTTGGCACAGTTATTGAGGTACAGAGTAATACCTCAGCAATAACTCAAAATGCTGATGTGAAGGCCCTAGCAAATTTAAATCAAATTGGAATTGTTGCAGTGGTTGTCTCACCACCAAAAGATGATCCAAGAGATTCACTTATACCTAAGCCCAATCCAACTGTGACTGTTTATGTAACCCCAACCCCAACTCCATCGCCAACAAAATAAGTTATGAGCCAAATTAGAGTATTAAATACCTCATTATTTCTTTTTGTAATTTTTCTAATTCAGGAGAGCATAATTTCTCGTATTAATTTTCCAATAAATGGTTTTTCTCTCTACCTAGCAGCGCTAATGGTGCTTCTAGCACTTGAAGATCGAACCGGATCCTTAGTTTTTGGATTTATCGGTGGGGTAATAATGGATTTTTCTGTATCTGCCGACACTCCATTTGGTCAGTGGGCGTTAGTTATGACCATTATGGGTTACCTATTTTCGATAAATAAGGAAAGTATTGGAGATTTTACTGAGACTCCAATTTTGTTTATTGGATTTATTAGTTTTGCCTCTGGATTTTGCTTATTAGTTTTTGCCCTCATTGGAACTCTTTTGGGTGAAGAAATGGGTGGCTTGATTAGAAACTTTGGCATAATTTTTGCCAATACCTTATGGACAGTTTTGATAACCCCAATATTTTTGCCTCTAATTATTAGAATGAGAAAAATTATGCTCACCAGTAGGGAAAAGTAATGAGTGAGCGGGGAAAGATAAATTTAATTATCTTTCAAACACTTATATTCTCACTTCTATTTGCTTTATTTGGCAGACTTTTTTATCTTCAGGTTTTAGATAGTGGAAGATATCAAGATGCTGCGCTAAGCATTCAAAGTAGAGATATTGTGACTCCCGCAGTAAGGGGTGCAATCACAGATATTTATGGCTCACCATTAGTTGTGGATCTACCCGGATTGGTCGTATTTGCCGATCGAAGTACCTTAGATAAACAAGAAGATAAGGGAGTCTCAGTTTTATCTAGAACCGCAAATTTATTTGCCCTGGAATACGCCGATATTTATCAGCGAACTAGATTATGTGGTGAGCTACCCAAAGATAATCGAGATGGCTGTTGGAATGGCACCAGGTATCAACCGATTCCGCTTGTGGGAAATGCCAACCAAGATCTAGCTCTTAAAGTTTTAGAAAATTCAGATCTATACCCTGGAATTCAAGTTCAAACCGTTCCAATTAGAAGTTATCCATCACTTGAGGGTGAAAATGTTGCGCACGTTTTAGGTTATGTGGGTGCTGTTACCGATGAAGATTTAAAAAATCCAGATAAAAATTATTATCGAAATGAAGTGGTAGGAAAGGCTGGGCTAGAGGTTCAATATGATGAATTTCTTCGTGGAACCCCAGGAGTTAGAACCTTTCTAGTCAACCGCAAAGAGGTTGTGACTAAAGAATCAAAAAACATTAAAGCAATTGCTGGAAATAATTTGATTACTAATATTGAATCTAAATTGCAATCCTCGGCTGAGCGAGCCTTAGCAGGTGCAATTAGCCGGGCGAGAGCCTCTGGATATCGTGGTGATTCTGGAGCTGCAATTGTTATGGAGATAAAGACTGGTCGAGTTTTAGCTATGGCCTCCTACCCAACTTATGATCCGGCGATCTGGCAACGCGGACTTACGGTAAAGCAGGCAAAAGATCTATTTAGTGAGAGTAAAGGTGTGCCGGCGTTATCTCGTCCGATTCAAGGGCTTTATGCACCAGCTTCAACATTTAAATCAGTTTCAGTCTTAGCAGCAGCTAAAGCAGGCTACTCTCTTTCGGCGCGATATGACTGCCCAGCAACTGTAGATATTGGTAACAGGACTTATAAAAACTTTGGCTCTAAAGCAGCTGGCAGGATCCCACTTGATGTTGGAATTGCAATCTCCTGCGACTCACTTTGGTATCAAATTGCATATGATGAATGGGTTAGAGATGGTGGATTACGACCAAAATCTAATCCAAATGATTACTTTTTTAAGGCTGCTAAATCCTTTGATATCGACAAATTAACTGGAGTGGACCTACCCAGTGAATTAAAGGGTCGACTGCCTGATCGTCAGTGGAAGCAAAATTGGTATGAATCCAACAAGAATTTTTACTGCAATTATAAGCAGCGAGCTAAGAAGCAAGATTTAACTCCTTATCTAATCGAAATTGCTAGAGAAAATTGTATTGATGGAAATAAAGTCAGAGCAGGTGATGCTGTTAACTTTTCAATTGGCCAGGGTGACACCCTGGTTACACCATTAAAACTTGCTGAAATTTATGCTGCAATCGCAAACAAAGGTGCCTACTTTAAACCTCAGATCGCTCGGGCAATTGTTGATCCAGATGGCAAAGTAATGAAAGAGTTCAAGCCAGAAATCGGTGGCCAGGTTGAAGCTGATAAGGCAACTTGGAATTTTCTACATAAATCACTTCGCATGGTAGTAACTCAAGGAACGGCAGCAGGAGTTTTTTCAGGTTTTCCAGTTGCGGTAAGTGGCAAGACGGGAACCGCTCAAGTCTTTGGTCGAAATCCAAATGGCAGCGCTAAGGATGACACCTCCTGGTTTGCTGCCTATGCACCTTCTGAGGATCCAAAATATGTTGTGGTAATTATGGTAAGTCAAGGCGGTTTTGGTGCCTCTACCTCTGGCGTTGCAGCTAGGGATGTACTGACAACACTGTTTGGTGTAACTGGCGGTAGGGTGGATCCTGAAAAAGTTATCTTTCCAAGTGGTGTTCCAAATAATATTGCTAAAGTGAATTTAATAAGGGCTGCCAAAGAAAGTAAGAATGATACAAGCTCTGGCGTTAAAATTGGGAGTGTGATTGTAAAGTGAGTCAGTCAATTAAATACCGCTCCGCCAATCGCCTAAGTTTTTCCAAATTTGATAATATTTTAAATTTGGCAGTTATTGGTTTGTTAGCAATGTGAACCCTATTAGTTTACGCTGGCACCAGAGAGTGGTTTAGATCCTATGGCTTAGATCCGGAGTATTACTTAAAGCGCCACTCGCTCAATATTTTAATTGGCGTTTTATTAGCATATGGAACCACTTTAATTGATTATCGTTTACTTCGCGCATACACCCCAGTTATCTGGCTAGTTGCGGTGGTTGGATTAATT